>NZ_JBFAZH010000262.1:0-7967 GCF_040681735.1 Actinoplanes sp. NPDC051633
ATCAAATTTTGTTTTACTTTTTTATATCTACTCAATCTATCAAAAGTCGGCGCGGCGGAACGGCTCGCGCTCTCGATGACGGGCGGGCCCGGCCGGCTGCTGCGGCTGATCGCCAAGGCCGGCGCCAAGTTCAGCACCGTCTCGGACTTCCGGGCGCTGCGGGTGACCCGTGGCGCGGCGGTCCTCGAATACCGGTTGCACGACGGGCACCGGCCCAGCCGCTTCGACTGCGACTACACGCTGGGGCTGCTGAGCCAGGCACCGGTGGTGTTCGGCCTGCCTCCGGCGTCGGTGACGCACCGATCGTGTCAGGTGCGTGGCGCGGCGGCCTGCCGCTACGAGGTGAAGTGGCGGCCGTCCCCAACCCGGTGGGCGCCCTGGCGGCGCGGCGTCGACCGCGACGACGTGCTGGAGTCGGCCATGCTGGGCCAGCTGCGGCAGCTGCAGACCACGGTGGCCGAACTGGTCGCGGCCCACGACCCGGCGGTGGCGCTGGCCACGGTCGCCGACCGCGCCGGGTACGCGGTCAACGCTCACGCCTTCCTGCTGGTCGCCGGCCCGGCCGACGCACCCAGCCAGGTGCACAGCTTCGGTCTGTCGGCGGCGGAGCTGGAGGCCTACACGCTGGACCCGGCCACCCCGCTCCCGGGCCCGGGGCGGCTGGTCGCCCGGATCGCCTCCGCCCAGCACGACTACGGGTACCTGGTCGCCTTCGGTCACGACTTCTTCGACTCCGACCGGGAACTGCTCGACGCGTACGCCAACCTGGCCGCCGTCACGCTCGACACGCTCAGCGCGGTGGCCACCGCCGCCGCCCGCCAGCGCACCGCGGAAAGCCTGCTCGCGCTCTCCAGCTCGCTCACCCGGGCGCGGTCGCGGACCGAGGTCGCCGAGGTCGCCGTCGTCGCCGCGCACGCGATGATGTCGGCCGACCGGGCGAGCGTCCTGCTGCTCGACGACGACGCCACGATGCGGATCGCCGCGCACGTGGGCTGGCCGCCGGAATTCGCCGAGAAGCTCGCGGCGCTCACCGTCACCTCGGCCGACACCGACTACGTCGCCACGCTCCTGAACCGGCCCGACCTGCCCCAGATTCACGACCGGCGCAGCGAGGACCCGTTCATCCGCCGGGTCCTCGACGAGTTCGAGCTGGACTCCATGGTCGTGGTGGGCATCGCCCTGCCCGGCCAGCTCTTCGGGATGATCGTGGCCAGCTTCGCGGGTCCGCAGAGCGCCGCCGTGGGGCGGCGGTTCGTCGTCGACATGGCCGGCGCGGCCAACCAGGCGGCCACCGTGCTGCGCGGCCTGGAGCTGCGGGAGCAGATGTGGCGGCAGGCGCACCTGGACCCGCTGACCGGCGTACCGAATCGCCGGGCCTTCATGACCGCGTTGACCGACGCCCTCGTCGCCGACGGCGCCCTGCTGTTCATCGACCTCGACGGGTTCAAGGCGGTCAACGACAGCCTCGGTCACGCCGCCGGCGACCACCTGCTGACCGTCGTCGCCGATCGGCTGTCCGCGGCCATCGGCGACGGGGACCTGCTGGCCCGGCTCGCCGGCGACGAGTTCGTGGTACTCGCCCACGGCGTCCACGACACGACCGGCCTCGCCCGGCTGGCCGACCGCCTGAAGTCGGCCTTCGCGGAGCCGGTCCTGCTGGGCGACACCGCCGTACCGGTGGGCGCGAGCATCGGCACCACGCTGTTCACCGCCGGCCAGGACTGCCAGGACGTCCTGCACCGCGCCGACACCGCGATGTACGAAGCGAAACGGGAGTCGTCGCGTCGCGACCTGCTGGCCGGCCTCAGACCTTGAGCGCAAGCCGGCGATCAGTTGATCGCTATCAGTATCGATCTATTCACCTTGTGTGTTGACATTGGCTCAGGGCTGGCCGACGCTGAAGTGACTTCGGCCGCCGGATCGGCAGACCCGGCATGCATGGAGGGACCACCGCCATGTCCCTGTCGATGCGCCACCGATTCCACCGCCCCTGCCTGTCCGCCGTCACGGTCGCCGCAATCCTCCCGCTCGCCGCGGCCATGGTCCTCGCCGTGCCCGCGGCGCAGGCCGCGCCGATCACACCCGACGCCGACGCCCTCGACGGCGCCTGCGCAACGCTGCGGGTCTACAACGGATCCACCCCGGTGGGTTACGTGGTGCGCAGCGGCGCGGGCTACGGCTTCACCTCCTCCGCCTCCGCCGCCACGTCGTTCCGGCTGGAGGCCACCCAGCTCGGCCGCTACGAGGTGTTCGGCTCCGACGGACGGCCGGCGTACCAGAGTGTCATCGGTTTGATCCTCGCCGGCGACTCGTACGGCAGCCGGGCCGACTTCACGGTGACCAAGGCCGGCGACCGGTACCGGTTCACCGCGACGGCCACCGGTCAGGTGATGGGCTCCTTCCTGGGGAGACTGAGCGCGGCCGGCTCGTCGTACACCGTCGCCCTGGCCACCGCGACGGGCTGCTACACCGCACCGGACATCGATCCCGGCGTCAGCGGCACCCCCGCGCCGGGCGTCGACGGCAACGGCCGGCTCGTGGGCACCATCGACGCGCACGCGCACATCACCGCGGCCGCTGCGTTCGGCGGCCGGATGCACTGCGGCGAGGCATGGGCGTCCGGCGGAGTGCAGACGGCGCTCGCCGGCTGCGACACGCACCGCAGCCTCAACGTGGGCGCGCTGTTCGAGGCGATCGTCGGCGGAACCGATCCGGTGAACTCGCCCGAGGACGGCTGGCCGACCTTCGGCGACTGGCCGCAGCACAACTCGTTGCTGCACGAGCAGTCGTACTACCGCGGCATCGAGCGCTCCTGGCGGGCTGGGCAACGGGTGCTCAACGCGCTGCTCGTCGCGAACCGCGCGATCTGCGAGCTGTTCCCCTACCGCGACACCTCCTGTGACGAGATGGACCAGATCCGGGTCCAGTCCCGGTACCTGCACTCGATGCAGGACTACATCGACGCGCAGAACGGCGGCGCCGGCAAGGGCTGGTTCCGCATCGCCACCACGCCGGCGCAGGTCCGGGACATCGCCGCGCAGGGCAAACTGGCCGTGACGATCGGCGTCGAGAACTCCGAGATCTTCGGCTGCCGCGAGATCAACGACGTCCCGCAGTGCACCACCGCCCAGATCGACGCCGGCCTGGACGAGTTGCAGTCGATCGGCGTCTCCGGCCTCTACCCGGTGCACAAGTTCGACAACGCCTTCGGCGGCACCCGGTTCGACGCCGGCCTCAGCGGGGCGTTCGTCAACCTGGGCAACCTGCTGTCCACCGGGCACTGGTGGACCGCGACCAGTTGCAGCGGCCCGTCCGACAACGAGCAGCCGCTGGTCAGCGACGACCTTGTCCGGCTGCTGAGCTTCGGCGTCGTGAACCTGCCGCCCGGCGCCGTGCTGCCGGTCTATCCCAGCGGCAAGATCTGCAACACCCGCGGGCTGACCAGCCTCGGCCGCTATCTCATTGCGCAGATGATGGACCGCGGCATGATCATCCACGTCGATCACATGAGCGTGAAGACCGTGCAGGCGGTGTTCGACATGGCCGCGGCGGCCGGCTATCCGGGCGTGACCTCGGTGCACAGCTGGTCCGATCCGGCGATGATCGACCGGGTGCTGGCGCTGGGCGGGTTCGTGGCGACGTACGCGAACTCCGTACCCGAGTTCCTCGGCGAATGGCGCGCCAACCGCACCGCGCCACACGGCAGCGCCATCACCGGCTACGGCTACGGCACTGACGTGAACGGCCTCGGCGATCAGGCCAACCCACGTCCGGACGCCGCGGCCAACCCGCTCGTCTACCCGTTCACCGCGCTCAACGGCACCACGGTGACCAAGCAGGTCTTCGGAACGCGGACCTTCGACGTCAACACCGACGGCGCAGCCCAGTACGGCCTGTTCGCCGACTGGTCCACCGACCTCATCCAGCAGGCCGGCGGCGACAGCGCCCTGCTGCGACAGCAGCTGATGTCCGGAGCCGAGGCCTACGTCCGGATGTGGGAGCAGGCCCGGTAAGTACTTGGCTACTGTCCCCGCATGGATTTTCGTGGCGTCTCGCGCCGGGCCTCCATGCTCGCGGTGGGAGTCCTGCTGTTCGTCGACGTGCTCCGCGTCTGGTTGCCGTCGATCATCACGATCTTCGGGCAGGCGGCGTCGACCCCGGCGTGGCTTCTGAGCGCCTTCGCGCTGGTCTGGCTGCTCGGTGGCTTCGCCGCACCGCCGCTGTGCCGCCGGCTCGGCGCGCGGCAGGTCGCCGTGGGATCCGCGGTGCTCCTCGGCGCGGCCCGGGCCGCGCTGCTGTTCGTCCACGGTGGTCAGCCGCAGCTCTACCTCGCCTCGGTCGGCCTGCTGGCGGGAGTCGGCTGGCTGGCCGCGTCGGCCGACAGCGGCGCACGGGTGAGCCCGGGCGTGCCGCTCGGGATCGCCGCCGCGAGCGTCCAGCACGCCCTGCTCGGCATGGTCGACCTGAGCTGGCGCACCAGCTGGTGGGCGTGGCTGCTCGGGCTCGCGGAGGTGGCCGTGTTCCTGGTCCTGGCCTTCGTTCGCCGGGACGGTCCGGATTCGCCTGCGGGCGGCTGGTTCATCGTCGGGCCCGCCCTGCTGCTGGCCGGCATGCTCGCCGTTTCGCCGGCCGTCAACTCCGCCGCACTGTCCTACCTGGGCGCCGACCGGCCGTTGCTGTACATCCCGGTCAGCATCCTGGCCGCGTTGCTCTTTCTGTGGTCGGCCGCCAGTCCGCGCCAATGGCTGCGGCCGGCCGCCGGGCTGGGGCTCGTCGCCGGCACCGTCATTTTCGGGTACGCGGACGGCCGCTGGCTGTGGCTTGCAGTTCTGCTCGCCGCACCGTCGCTGGGCGCCTGCGTCGGACTCGCCGCGGAACGCACGAAGCACCACGGTTATGCGCTCGTCGGCGGGATCGCGGTCTTCGGAATCGGCGCGATCGCGTACTACGCGTCCTACGACATCGGCTATCCGAACCAGTGGGTGCCCATCGCCGTCGGCCTTGCCGCAGCGGTCTACGCCTGGACCGCGCCGAGCCCGGCACCGCGCACCGTGATCCGGCCGGCCGTGGTGGTGAGCGCCGTCGTGCTGCTGGGCGTGTCGACCGGCCTGGCCGCAGTGGCGCAGCCGAGCGGACTGCGGCCGGGGCCGGAGCAGCCCCGGCTGCGGCTCGTCACGTACAACATCCGGATGGGCTTCGGACTGAACGGAAGGTTCGATCCCGACGCTATCGCCCTGGCGATCGCCGCGGAGCGGCCTGATGTCGTCGCCCTGTCCGAGGTCGACCGCGCGTGGTTGCTCAACGGCGGCCACGACGACCTCGCGCTGCTCGCGCGCCGGCTGGACATGCGCTCCTACTTCGCGCCGGCCGCCGACTCGGTCTGGGGCGACGCGATACTCACCCGCCTGCGCGTCGGCACGGTGCGCAGCGTGATCCTCCCGGCCGCCGGCGCGCCGACCGGTGCACAGGCGCTCGGCGTCACCGTGCCGGTCGCCGGTCGGCAGTGGACCGTGGTGGCGACCCATCTGCAACCACCCCCGGACGCCGGCCCGGACGCTCAGGCCCGGGCACTGGCCGAATTCGCCAGGAGCTTCGGTGGCGGCCCGACCGTGGTCGCCGGCGACCTGAACATCGCGCCGCAGAGCACCACGATGGGCCTCCTGCGCGACGGTGGGCTGGCCGACGGACTGGCGCCCTTCCGTCCGGTGCCGACCTTCCCGGCGGACCACCCGGTCGAGGAGATCGACCACGTACTGGTGACCGACGGATTGCGGGTGACCGATGTGCGGGTGGGCACGACGACTGCGTCCGACCACGCGCCGGTGGCGGTGACGCTGCAGGGATGAAGTGCAGCCCTGGGCTTTCAACCCAGTGGTTGACAGGTCCATGGCGCCGGCCCTACGGTTCGTTTCAACCAGCGAGTTGAAAGACTGAGCCTGTGAGGTGCCGATGGCGGTGGACGAGCTGTCCCGGATCTTCGCGGCCCTCGCGGACCCGACCAGGCGCGACATGGTGGCCCGGCTGGCGGCCGGCGACGCGACCGCCAACCAGCTCGCCGAGCCGTACCGGATGTCGCTGCAGGCGGTCTACAAGCACGTGAAGGTGCTCGAGGACGCCGGGGTGGTGAGCCGGCCGCCGGGGCCGCAGCCTCGCGCGGTGCGACTGGAAGCGGAGGTCTTCGACACGATGGACCAGTGGATCGAGCGCTACCGGCGCCAGGCGGAGGAACGCTACCTCCGTCTGGACGCGGTCATCGCGCGACTGAACGAGACCGGTACCGGCAACGACGAGCAGGACGGAAGCGCGGCATGAGCACCATCACCGAGACCACGATCGAGGCCGACCCGGGCCTGCCGATCATCCGCTTGAGCCGCGAGTTCGCGGGCACCCCCGGGCAACTGTTCCGGGCGCACACCGATCCCGTGCTGTTCGCAGAGTGGATCGGGCCGAGCTCGCTGCAGACGCGGATCGAGCAGTGGGACGCGCGTACCGGCGGCAGCTGGCGGTTCGTGTCCACCCGCGACGGCGAGGAGTACGCGTTCCGAGGCTGCTTCCACGAGGTCCGGGCGGACCGCATCGTGCAGACGTTCACCTACGAGGGCGACCCCGACGCAGTGGCCCTGCAGACCATGTGGTTCGACGACCTCGGCAACGGCCGCAGCCGGCTGCGCACGCAGTCGCTGATGGAGAGCTTCGAGACCCGGGACGGATGGCTCAGGAGCGGCATGGAGATCGGGATCAACCAGGGATACGCGAAACTCGAGGAGATGCTCGCTGATGGCACTGTCTGAGCTGCCCGCGGAACGGCACAGGGAGATCGGGCGCACGTTCACGGATCGGGTACGGGGAACCCGGGCCTGGGACGTGCCCTCACCGGTGGCCGAGTGGACCGCCCGCGACGTGGTGCGCCACCTGACGGAGTGGTTCCCGCCGTTCCTCGCCGGCGGCAGCGGCGTCCAGCTGCCGGCCGGACCGAGCGTGGACGACGACCCGGCCGGCGCGTGGCAGGCACAGTACGACGCCGTGCAGGCGCTGCTCGACGACCCGGCGACCGCCGGCCTGGTCCTGAGCAACCGGCACATCGGCGACGTGCCGCTGGACCGCGCGATCGACCAGTTCTACACCGCCGACGTGTTCATGCACACCTGGGACCTCGCCCGCGCCACCGGCCAGGACGACCGGCTCGACGCCGGCTTCTGCGCCGAGCTGCTGGCCGGGATGGAATCGATCGAGGAGGTCATGCGGTCCTCCGGGCAGTACGGGCCGCGGGTGCCGGTGAAGGACGACGCCGACGCGCAGACCAGGATGCTCGGCTTCATCGGCCGCGACCCGGGCTGGGCGCCGCCGACCGCCACCGTCCGGGAGTGATCGGCCGACGGCCATGACGCCCAGCACGTTGGCTCGCGCTATCCACCCGAGACAGGCATAGTGGCCCGCGGTGTCCTAGGTCGCTTGCCGGAGAGAAGGGTGGCTGTTCGTGACGACGCGCTTACGTAACCGGTGGATCCGAACCACCTCTGTGCTGGTGCCGACCGGTTTGCTGGTGGTGACCGGTACCGCGCTGGCGGTGTCCGCGACACCGGTGGCCGCCGCGTCGCCGGCCATCCGCATCGAACGGGTGTCGTCGGACAACGTGCGGTCCGGCGAGTCGGTCCGCGTGCGGTTCCGGGTGACGAACAACAACGAGCGCGGCACCGATCGGGCCTTCGTGGCCGTCTCCGGCGGTCTGCGGTGCACCGCCGGATGTGCCGCGTCCGCGAACCTCAAGGCCGGCCAGAGCAAGAACTTCACCGCCACGGTCGTCGCGCCCAGGGTGCGCCCGGGTGAGGAGACCGGCCTCAACCTCGCGGTCACCGTGCGGATCGGCGTGCAGACCGGATTCGCCAACAAGCTGATCCTGGTCCGGGGCGCGGACAAGCCGTCCACCGCGGTGAGCCGGGTCTCGGGCCGGGTCCGCGACGCCGACG
>NZ_JBFAZH010000263.1:0-7955 GCF_040681735.1 Actinoplanes sp. NPDC051633
GGTCGCCACCGCGCACGAGCCGTGCAGTGCGTCGTCGGAGATGTGCACCGCCTTGTCCGGCCCCATCGACAGCGCCTTGCGGATCGACTCGCTCGCCCGCTCGGGGCCCATCGTCAGGATGGTCACCTCGCCACCGTGCGCCTCCTTGATCTTCAGCGCCTCCTCGATGGCGTACTCGTCCATCTCGTTGATCACATTGTTCGCCGAGCCGCGCTCGACCGTGTTGTCGGACGCGCTCAGCGCGCGTTCGGCGCCGGAGTCGGGCACCTGCTTGACCAGTACGACGATGTTCATCGCGCTCTGACGACCCTCCTGAATATGGCCTTGCTGTAGGTGGACGTGCTCGAAGGTTACCCGCCAGTAACCCGACGGTGCCGGTGAATCACCTCACGCCCCCATCGTCTATCACGCCTCGTCCGCCAGGTGATCGCACGGTACGCAGATGTGAGGCAATCGCGTCCAGCGATTGTTCACCGCCCAGGTCGATAATCGACGGGTGATCGGCGACGTACGGCAGTGGTTCGCACCGGAGACGGGTGAGCGGGTCGGTGAACCGCCCGACTATCGCTACTCGCTGGCCAACGAGCGCACCTTCCTGGCGTGGATCCGCACCGCCCTGGCGCTGATCGCGGGCGGACTGGCCTGCGCCCAGTTCCTGCCGCCGCTGCCGATCGCGCACCTGCGCGAGGGCATCGCGATCGCGCTGCTGGTGCTCGGCGGGCTGGTCGCGCTGCGGGCGGTCGACCACTGGGCTCGTACGGAACGGGCGATGCGCCTCAAGCAGGACCTGCCGGCCTCCCGCTTCCCGGCGATCCTCGCACTGGTGGTGGCGCTCGGCGCGGTCCTGCTGGTGGTCGCCGTGGTGATCCAGGCGGCCACGTGACGACCGACGCGACCGCCGTCGCCGAGCGCACCAGGCTGGCGTGGCGCCGCACCGGGCTCAGTGCCGCGGTCGTCATGCTGCTCGCGATGCGGCCCGCGTTCGCCGACGCCGGCCCGGCCGCGGTGCTGCTCGCGGTGGCCGCGATGGGCGGCTGGGTGACGCTGGTGGTGACCGCGTACCGCCGGGCGCGCGGCCTGACGATCTCCCCGCCGCGGCCCGGACGCCGCAGCGTCGTGGCTTATGCGGCCATCACGGTGAGTTTTGCCGTCATCGGTGGACTGGTTGTCACCCTCTGACCCATGCCGTTCCCAGCTACGCGCGTCATCATTGCCTCATGGTCCGGTTGTTCGTCTTCCTCGCCGCCGCACAGCTGGTGCTTGTGGTGCTCGCGTTGATCAGCTGCCTCGCAGCCGATCGGGTGCGCGCCATGCCGCGAGTGCTGTGGGTGCTGGTCATCCTGCTGCTACCCCTGCTGGGACCGCTGGCCTACTTCCTGTGGGGCCGCCCCCTGCCCACGAGCGGCGAGGGCCTGGTCCGCCGCCCGCGCCGACCGGCTTCTCCCGACGACGATCCCGACTTCCTGCGTTCGATGGACACCGAGCAGTCCCGCCGCGACCGCGAGATCCTCGCGCAGTGGGAGGCCGAGCTGCGCGCCCGCGAGCCCGAGCCGGAGCCCGAGCCGGAGCGGCCCGAGCCGGGGCCGCGTGGCCGCGACGAGGTGCGCGACGGCGACGAGAAGGGTCCTAGGCCGCCGGCGTCTGGGGTGTGATCAGGCCGGTCTCGTAAGCGACGATGATCAGCTGGGCGCGGTCGCGGGCGCCGAGCTTCATCAACAGCCGGGCCACGTGCGTCTTGGCGGTGGCCGGCGAGACGTAGAGCCGCTCGGCGATCTCCGCGTTGGAGAGCCCGCGCGCGACCAGCTCGAGCACCTCGACCTCGCGATCGGTGAGCGCGTCCAGGGCCGGCGGCGCGACCCGGCCCTCCGGCGGGCGCCGGACGAACTCCTCGATCAGATGCCGGGTGATGCTCGGCGAGAGCAGCGCGTCGCCACCGGCCACCACCCGGATCCCGGCGAGCAGGTCCGCCGGCGGCGTGTCCTTGAGCAGGAATCCGCTGGCGCCGGCCCGCAGCGCGCCGAACACGTACTCGTCCAGATCGAAGGTCGTCAGCATCAGCACCTTCGCGGTCGGCGACGCGGCCAGGATCTCGGCGGTCGCCTGCAACCCGTCCATCACCGGCATCCGCACGTCCATCAGGATCACGTCCGGGGTACGCGCCGCCGCCAGCTCGACGGCCTCCGCGCCGTTGCTCGCGGTGCCCACCACGGTCAGGTCGTCGGCGCTGTCGATCAGCACCTCGAAACCGGCACGCACCAGCGCCTGGTCGTCGGCGATCAGCACGGTGATCATGCCGCTGCCCCGTACGGCAGGGTGGCCGTCAGGTCGAAGCCGCCACCCGGCCGCGGCTGCGCGGTGAGCGTGCCGCCGAAGACCGCGACCCGCTCGCGCATCCCGACCAGGCCGTGCCCCGGTTTGCCGCCCGATCTCGTCGGCCGCCCGTCGTCGCCGATGCCGATGGTCACCAGCCCCGGCTCCCGGGTGATCGCCACCGTCGCCTTCGGCCCGCCATGCCGCAACACGTTGGTCAGCCCTTCCTGCACGATCCGATAGGCGGACAGCTCGACCCCGTCCGGCGCCACCGCCTCGCCGGTCACGGTCATCTCGACCTGCAGCCCGGCCTCGACGAACTGCGACACCAGCGCGGACACCTCGGCCAGGCCGGGCGAGGGGGTGAGGCTGGCCGACGGCTCGCCCTCCTGCCGCAGCACGCCCAGCAGCCGGCGCATCTCGACGAGCGCGGCCCGGGTGTGCGTCTCGACCGTGCCGAGCGCCTGCCGGGCCAGCTCGGGGCGGCTGTCGATGACGTGGTTCGCCACCCCGGCCTGCACGGCGATCACGCTCATCGCGTGCGCGACCACGTCGTGCAGCTCGCGGGCGATCCGCAGCCGCTCCTCGGTGACCGCCTGCCGGGCCCGCTCCTCGCGCTCCTCCTCGAGCCGCCGGGCCCGGGCCCGCAATGCCTCCCAGCGCTGTCGCCGGACCCGCAGGTTGTCGCCGGCGAGCCAGGCGACGGCCAGCACCAGCAGCGTCATCACCCAGGTGGACGGCGTCACCGTCGGGGACGTCTGCATGGCCAGCGACACGCCGAGCGCGGCCGCCATCGCGCCGAAGGACAGCAGTCCCCGTCCCCGGCCGCAGTGCAGGCTGACCACGAACACCATGGCGAAGGCGGCGTATCCCGGGAACGCGGTGAAGTGGCCGGTCGCGTAGCCCACGATGCCCGCCGCGGCGACCAGCACGGCGGCGACCGGGTACCGCCGGTGCAGTGCGATCGGCAGGGTGATCAGCGCGGCCCACACGTACGCGACGGGGGTGGTGGCCGACTCGGCGCCGATCGGCGCCTTGGCGGCGAGCTCGGCCACCATCACGGCGAGCAACAGCAACGCCAGGGCGGCGTCCACACCGCGCCAGGCGGCTCGCAGGCTGCTCATGACCACACGCTAGCCAGCCACGGGGCCGCGGCACGTCAGCCTGCAGGCGTACGCCGCGCGGCCCGGCCGGTTCGCCCCGCGGGCCGACGACGTGCGGCGCGCGACGAAGCACGCTGCGGACATGAGAAAACATCCCGTGCTCAGCTTCGCGATCCTGGCGATCGTGCCGACCTGGGCTCTGCAGTTCCTGTTCCTGGTCCTGGGCTGGGACCTGTTCGGCGCGAAGATCGCCGAGCTGTTCATCCTGCTGGGCGCCGCCACCCTGGTGACCGCCCGGATCAACGGCCGGGCGGGCGTGCGGCGGCTCTTCGCCGGCGTCGTGCGATGGCGGATGGGCCTCGGCCGGTTCGCCTTCGTGCTGCTGGCCATGCCGGTCCTCACGCTGATCGTCGCCGCGGCCGGCGGCGCTCTGCAGTGGCCGGCGGGCGGCATCGGCAAGGACGTCCTGATGTACCTGTTCGCCACGCTGATCTTCGGCGCCCTGCTGGGCAACGTCTGGGAGGAGACGGCGTGGGCCGGCTTCGCGCAGTCGCGGCTGACGGAGCGGCACGGCCTGTTGCGCGGCGCGCTGCTGACCGCCATCCCGTTCGCGCTGATCCACCTGCCGCTGGCCTGGGAGAGCAACGGCCTGCACGACACCAGCGGCAAGGACCTGGCGATCACCTGGGCGGTGCTGATCGTCAGCGCGCCGTTCGTGCGGTACCTGTTCGGCATGACCTTCGCGGACACCGGCGGCAGCATCCTGGCCGTGGGCATCCTGCACGCCTCGGTCAACGCCTCCGGCGCCCTCGGCTCGGTGGACAGCTGGTGGCCCGGCACGGTGGCGATGGTCCTGCTGACCGTGCTGGTCGCGGCCTCCCGGAGGAGGCGTCAGGCCAGGTTGGACGACCTGGGGTACGCGTCCGCCGGGTCGGTCAGCACGTTGACCAGGTAGGGCACGTTCGCGGCGAAGGCCCGCTCGAGCGCCGCACCGATGTCGGCCGGCTTCTCCACCGTCTCGCCGGCGCCGCCGAGCGCCTTGACCACGTCGTCGTAGCGCAGGCCGGGTTGCAGGTCGGCGGCCACGTCGTAGCCGTACATCGCCTGCATCGGGTGCTTCTCGAGGCCCCAGATGCCGTTGTTGCCGACCACGATCACCACCGGCAGCTGCTGGCGGACCAGCGACTCCACGTCCATCAGGGAGAAGCCGGCCGCGCCGTCGCCCATCAGCACGCAGACCTGCCGATCGGGGTAGGTGACCCGGGCGCCCATCGCGTAGCCCATCCCGGTGCCCAGGCAGCCGTACGGGCCCGGGTCCAGCCAGGTGCCGGGGCGGGCCGGCTCGAGGTAGCGGCCGGCGTACGAGACGAAGTCGCCGCCGTCGCCGATGGTCACCGCGTCGTCGGCCAGCACCTTGCGCAGCTCGCCGTAGATCCGGGCCGGTTTGATCGGGTCGGTCTCGGCGGCCATCGCCTCGGCGTCCCGGGCCCGGCCGGCGTCCTCGGCGCTGCGCAGCCCCTCGACCCACTCGGTGTGGTCGCGGCGGTCGCCGGTGTGCCCGGCGAGCGCGGTCAGGATCAGCCGCAGGTCACCGGCCGGCGAGACGGCCGTCTCCACGTGCTCGGCGCGCTGGGTGGGTGCGTCGACGATGTGCACCACCCGGGCGGCGGCGAACTCGCCGAAGCCCAGCCGGAAGTCGAGCGGTGTGCCGATCACCACGACCACGTCCGCCTCGTTCAGCGCCGGGCGGCGGGCCTTGGCGAAGGCCAGCGGGTGGCCGGGCGGGAGCGCGCCGCGGCCCATGCCGTTGGCGAAGACCGGCACCTGCAACGCCTCCGCGGCCGCACGCAGGGCGTCGATCGCGTCGCCGGCCCAGACGTCCGACCCGGCGATGATCACTGGGCGCTCGGCGCCGGCGATCAGCGCGGCGGCCCGCGAGACCTCGTCGGGGTCGGGCTCGAGCACCGGGATCTCCGGCGCGCCCGGGGTGGTGGCCTCCTCGGTCGAGAAGAACACCTCGAGCGGCACGTCCAGGAAGGCCGGCCCGCGGTGCGGGGTGAGTGCGGCGGTCAGGGCGGCGGCGACCTCGGACGGGATCGAGGCGGTGTCGGCGGCGGTGGCCGCGTACTTGGTCACCGGGCGGACCAGCGGCAGGTGGTCGATCTCCTGCAGGCTGCCGGAGCCCCAGCGGAAGGCCGGCGCGCGCCCGCCCATCACCAGCACCGGCGAGGCGTTGAAGAAGGAGCTGGTCAGGCCGGAGATGCCGTTCGTGACGCCGGGGCCGGCGGTGAGCACTGCCAGGCCCGGTCGGCGTTGCAGCTTGGCCACCGCCTCGGCGGCGAAGACCGCCGACTGTTCGTGCCGCACGTCGTAGATCGGGAAGCCGGACTTGTGCGCGGCGTCGTACAGCGGGAAGACGTGACCCCCGGACAGCGTGAACATCTCCGTGACGCCGTACGCCCGCAGCGCCGTCAGGGCGAGGTCACCGCCGTGTCCCTCGATCGTGTCCGCCATCTCGCACTCCCAATGTGAATTCGCGAATGGGATTCACCTTAAGCCAAGCCCAGGTACCGCGCGATGTCGGAGAACACCTGCCGCGCGTCGTCCACAATCGGATCGCCGTTCGCGTAACCGTACGCAAGCACCATGGCCAGCAGCGGCACGGCGATCAACACCGCGATGCTGAGAATCACCTGGATGAAACGCAGGAAGCCGCCGCGGCGCTTCTTCTTCGGCGTCTTGGGCTTCGGCATCTGCCGCGGCGGCTGCGGTCGCCGCTGCGGCTTGGCCGCGGGCCGGGCGACCTTGGCGCGCCCGGGAGCCGGCGACATCGGCCGTGTCGGAAAGGGCTTGGTGGCGAAGGGTACGGGCGCCGGCATCGGCGTCGGGGTGGGTGTCACGTCCTTGATCTGCGTCGCGGACGGGTCGTGCAGGTACGGCTCCGGCGGCACGTGAGCCCACGGGTCGACCGGCGGCCGCATGCTGACGCTCGGCTCGTCCTCCTCCGCGGAGCGGATGCCGTAGTCGACGGTCTGCACGGGCACGGACGGCGCCGGCTGCGACGGCGGCAGGGGTGGCAGGGTCGCGTACCGCGGCATCTCGGCGGTCGGACCGGGCGCGGCCGGCGCGCTGGCCAGCAGCGCCGCATCGGCCAGAAAACTGCCCTCGGCGACCACCAGCTCCGGCTGCTCGATCGCCACCGGCGCCTCGCCCAGCTCCCGGTGCAGCAACGTCGCGACCAGCGGGATCCGGCTCGCCCCGCCGACCAGGAACACCCCGGCCAGCCGCCCGGCCGGAAGGTTCGCCCAGTCCAGCAGCCCCTTGGTCACCTGCACGGTCTGGTCGAGCAACGGCCGCGCCAGCTTCTCCAGCTCGTCGCGGGTGACGTGCACCTCGTGGTTGAGCAGGGGCACCACCAGGTCGGCCGACTGGGCGCGGGAGAGCCGCTCCTTGGCGACCCGCACGTCGTCCCAGAGCTGGCGCTGCGCCCGGCGCTCGGCCAGCGTCTCGGGGGCCAGCAGGGGCCGCCACCGGTCGTCACCGGCGGCCAGATGGTCGACCAGGGCGGCGTCGACGTCGAGCCCGCCGATGTCGTCGCGGCCGTCCACGGCCATCACCTCGAAGCCCTCCGCGGTGCGCGCGACCACGCTGGCGTCGAAGGTGCCAGCCCCGAAGTCGTGCACCACCACGACCGACCCGATCGGCACGTCGCGCCCGAGCACCGCCGCGAAGTACGTGGCCGCCGCGACCGGCTCGGCGACCAGGCGCACCTCGCCGAACCCGGCCTGCGCGGCCGCCTCGGCGAGCAGGGTCCGGCGGGTCGAGCCCCACGTGGCGGGGCAGGTCAGCGTGACCTCGGGGCGCACCGGGCCGACCGCGTGCCGCCACTCCTCGGCGACCCGGCCGAGCACCGCGGCGATCAGGTCGACCACCCGCACCTCGCGCTCGCCGAGCAGCACCCGGCCGTCGTCGATGCGGCGTTTCGGGTTCGGCTCGAACCGCGACGGATCGATGCGGGAGCTGTAGACCGCGTCCCGGCCGGACCCTAGCTGGCCGTCCGCCTCGGCGTAGACCGCGGACGGCAGCAGTGGCGAACCGTCGATCAGGATGGGCCGCGCCCGGCCGTCCGGCCACTGGGCCACCGCCACCGTGTTGGACGTGCCGAAGTCCACGCCGAGGGCGTGCCGGCCGGACCGGCCCTGGTCGATGGACATGAGCCTTACTCTAGGCCGTCCGCGCTCAGGCCAATTGCCAGCGCAGGGTGCCGTCCTCGCCTCGTACGCACTTCACCGCGACGTTCGCGCCGGTGTGGTCCAGCCGGCCCTCGACGTCGCACTCGGCGCCGACCTCGATCGGAGGCGCCGTCCCGGTCGGCGATGGGGTGGCGGTGCCGGACACGTTCTCGGGCGCCCGCGGCGGCGACGGCGGCGGGACTTCGCTCGGCGTGTCGGCCGACGGCTGCACCAGGGCGCGGGTCTCCGCGGGCGTCGCCGGCGGCCGGCTCGTCACCTGAGCCGCCCGGGTGCTCCGGGCCGGCGGGTC
>NZ_JBFAZH010000264.1:0-7919 GCF_040681735.1 Actinoplanes sp. NPDC051633
GCCGCCACCGACAGGCTGCTCTCCCAGGGGCGCCCGGTGCTGGCGTCGACGACGCACAGCGCGCCGTACTCCGCCAGGGCCGCGGTCGACGGCGACGTGACCACGCGCTGGGCGAGCCCGTCGGTGCCCGGCACGCAGTGGCTGCGGGTCGATCTGGGCGGTTCACAGCGGGTGACACGGGTGCGGCTCAGCTGGGAGCGGGCGTACGCGGCCGCGTACCGGGTCCAGATCTCCGCCGACGCCGCGTCCTGGACCGACCTCGCGGCGGCCTCCGCCGGTGACGGCGGCACGGACGACCTCAAGCAGCTCAACGGCACCGGCCGTTACCTGCGGGTGCTGGCGCTGAAGCGGGCAACGACCTACGGCTTCTCGCTGTACGAGGTGCAGGCGTACGGGCCGGGTCCGGCGTCGCCGCGCACCGAGTCGGCCGACCCGGGCACCGCCGTGCCCGCCGCGGCGGCGCCGCTGTCCGAGCCGATCCCCAAGGACATCGCCCAGCAGCTGATCTCCACGGCGGAGAACTCGTCGCTGAACTGGCGTGCGCAGTACGGCTACATCGAGGACATCGGCGACGGCCGCGGCTACACCGGCGGGCTGGTCGGCTTCTGCTCGGGCACGTCCGACATGCTGGCGGTGGTCGTCGAGTACACCCGCCGCAAGCCGGTCAACGTGCTGGCCAAGTTCATCCCGGCCCTGCGTACGGTCGACGGCTCCGACTCACACGCCGGCCTCGACCCGGGCTTCACCACGGCCTGGCGCACCGCCGCCACCGACCCGGTCTTCCAGAAGGTGCAGGAGGACGAGCGGGACCGGATGTACTTCGACCCGGCGGTCACGATGGCCCGCGCCGACGGCGTGCGGGCGATGGGCCAGTTCGCCTACTACGACGCCGCGGTCATGCACGGGATGAACGGCATGAAGCAGATCCGCGCGGCGGCGCTCAGGTCGGCCTCCACGCCCAAACTCGGCGGCGACGAGCTGACCTGGCTGAACGCTTTCCTCAACGCGCGCGCGAGGGCGATGAAGACCGAGGAGGCGCACAGTGACACCTCCCGGGTCGACACCGCCCAGCGCGTCTTTCTCAAGGCCGGCAATCTCGACCTGAACACCCCGCTGGCCTGGGCCGTCTACGGGGACCGGTTCAGGGTCGGGTAACTAGACCCGCGTCCACTTCTGGTTCGAGCCGCCCGTGCAGTCCCAGAGGTGCAGTGGGGCACCGTTGTTGGCGTTCCAGTTCGCGATGTCCACGCACCGGTTGGACGAGAGGTTCCGCAGGTTGCCGGATGCCTCGAGGGTGAACCGCTGGACCGGGTTGCCGTTGCAGGTGACCAGCTGGATCGGCGTGCCGTTGGCGAGTGCGCCGCCGGCCGGGTCCATGCACTTGCCCATGGCCCGCATCGTGCCGTCACCGTTGGCCGTCCACTGCTGCGCGACGGTGCCGTTGCAGTCGTACATCTGCAGGCGGGCGCCGTCGACCGGGTTGGCGCCGGGGATGTCGATGCAGCGGTTGCTGAAGTTGGAGCGCAGGGCGTTGCCGCCGGTGGGCGGCGGGGGCGTGGTGCCGCCGTCGGCCGCGTTGACGCGGACGTAGTCGATCACCATGCGCTGCGGGAACTGCGTGCTGGCGTCGGGGTTGCCCGGCCAGGCGCCGCCGACCGCCACGTTGAGGATCATGAAGAAGGGGTGGTCGAAGACCCAGCGGTTGCCGTTGAGGCTGGCCGGGGTGACCCGGAAGTACTCCGAGCCGTCCAGGTACCAGATGATCAGGTTGGGCGACCAGTCGACCGCGTAGGTGTGGAAGCCGTCGGCGAGGGGCGAGCCGATCGTCCGGGCGCCGCCGATCGCGGCGCCGCCGGAGTAGCCGGGGCCGTGCACCGTGCCGTGCACCGTGTTGGGCTCGCGGCCGATGTTCTCCATGATGTCGATCTCGCCGGAGTTAGGCCATCCGACGGAGCCGAGGTCGTTGCCGAGCATCCAGAAGGCCGGCCAGATGCCCTGGCCGCGGGGGATCTGGATGCGGGCCTCGAAGCGGCCGTAGCGCTGGGTGAAGGTCTGCGAGGTGAGGATGCGGCCCGAGGTGTACGAGCCGTTGCTCTCCCGGCGCGCGGTGATGACCAGGTTGCCGTTGCCGTCGCGGGCGACGTTGTTGGTCGAGTTCGTGTACGTCTGCAGCTCGCCGTTGCCCCAGCCGCCGCCGCCGAGGTCGAACCGCCACTTGTTGCTGTCCGGCGACGAGTTGGCCGGGCCGTCGAAGTTGTCTTCCCAGGTGACCGGCCCTACGGCGGCGTCGGCGGTGTCGTTGCGTGAGGCGGCGAAGAGCCCGCCCGTGAGGCTGACCAGCACGGTGGCGGCCGCCAGCAGTATCCGGGTCTTGCGCATGGGGGATTCCTCCGGGGAGAGGTTGTTAATACTCTTAGCAGTCTTGAGATATTGACAGCCTTGAGTCAATAGAAACCGGTTCCGGAACCGGTATCCCCCGGGGATTTCTCCTTACGAGACGAGCGTGAAGAGATCGGGCGTCAGCACCGGCGGTTCCCATCCCGGCAGCGACGTGTGGCTCTCGTTCACCTTGTACGTCTTGCCGCCGAACGTGACCAGATCGCCGGCCTTCAGCTGCCGGAACGGTGCCCACGGCGTCGTGGCCGGGGGCTGCGTCGTCGGCGGCTTCGTGGGCTCGGTCGTGGGCGGCTTCGTGGGCTCGGTCGTCGGCGGCGTGGTCGGCGGCGTCGTCGGCTCGGCCGGCGGCTCCTCCGCCTCCCTCTCCACCGAGACCCGCACGAAGTCGACCTTCATGCTCGTGCCCTGCGACTGGTCGGATCGGGTACGACTGGTGCGGCTGCGCCGGCCGTCACCGTCGCCCACCGGCACGGACAGCTCCAGCGACACCGCGAACGGCTCGGTCAGATCGTCCTCGGCGCGCAGGAACTCGTCGCCGTCCAAGGTCCAGATGATGTCGCCGTCCACCGTGAACCGCACGCCGTACTCGTGGAAGTCCTCGGCGAGCGACTCGTCCGCCTCCACCCTCCCGTCGACGCCCTCGCCCAGCGCGGCGCGCACCACGGCCGACCGATCGCCGCGGTTCTCCATCACGTCCAGAGCCGGGGAGTCCGCGCCGAGGAGCCGGAACACCGACCGCACCGACTGGCCGTCGGCGACCTTCACCCGCGCCTTCACCTCGCCCGGTGCGGTGAACGTCTTCAGCGTCTGCAGGCCGGCCTCCGCGGTGCGGTTACGGCTGCTCCGGGAGTCGGTGACGGCCGAGATGACCAGGTGACCCTCGCCGTCCAGGCGGACCGCCCGGCCGTCGGTCGACCACTTCGAGGCGTCGGCGTCGTCACCACGGTCGCCGTTGAACTCGTCGGCGAACACCTGCTCGACGACCGTCGAGCCGTTCTCGGTCGCGGACGCCTGGTCGAAGCGCGTCGGAAGCCACACGGCGGTCGCGAGACCCACGGCGGCGATCGCCACGGTCGCGATGGGGCGGGTGCGAATCACGCGCGCACGCGCATGGGACGGTACGAATCGACGAGCGCGTCGCATCGACGAAAGTCCTCCTCGCAGGGCCTGCCCCAGATCAATGGCAGAGAAACTTTCACGAATCGCGGAGCCGGGCGCAAGCTCGGTCCCAAGACTTAAAACTCTCTTTAGGAAGGGCGCGCCGAGATGCGCACAGTGGTCCCATCCGGCCCGCTTTCGATCACCATCGCATCGGTCAGCTCATCGGCCAGCCAGAGCCCCCAGCCGCCGGGCTGGTCAGCGGCCGGACGCTGGGATTTCACCGGCCGGATCCGGTCCAGACCCGTCCCGCGGTCGGACACCTCGCACACCACCGACCCGGCCTCGACCCACAACGTCACCCGGCCCGATCCGCCGCCGTGCCGCACCGCGTTCGTCAACAACTCGTTGACCGCCACCACGAAGTCGTCCAGTTTGCCGCCGGCCAGCCCGGCCGCCCCGGCGCAGGACGCGATCGAGTGGCGCAGCGCGCTCACCCGGGTGCGGTCGAAGCTCTCGGTGAGAAGGAAGTCGGTGCTGATCCTCCGACCGTAGGCCAGGTCTGATCTTTCCGCTCGGCATGCATATGGGAAGGTCAGCCCATGACCGACGTCGCGACGGCACCGGGGAGCCTGCAGACGCCGCTGTGGCGTGCCATCGCCGTCTACCGGATCGCCGCGCTGATCTACGCCGCCGCGCTGATCGTCACCAACATCTCCTTCTATCTACGGCCGATGTTCGCCTGGCCGGTGCTGGCCGTGATGGCGGCGTGGACGGTGTTCACCACCTACGCGTACGCGGACGCCGCCCGCCGCCGCCCACCCCTGCTCATCGCCGACCTGGTGCTCACCATGGCCGTGATGGCCTCCAGCGTGCTGATCGTCGGCCGGGAGGCCCTGACCCTCGGAAAACCGACGATCGCGGTCGCCTGGCACGTCGCCCCGGTGATCGCGTGCGCGGTGGGCGGCGGACGGCGAGCCGGGATCGCCGCGGCCCTGGCGATGGGCGCGGTCGACATCGTGGTCCGGGCCCACTACGACCAGGCGGCCACCACCGGGGCGGTGCTGATGTTGCTGGCCGCCATCGCGGTCGGCTATCTGGTGCGGATCGCCGAGGTGTCCCAGGCCCGGCTGCAGCGCGCGATCGAGCTGGAGGCCGCCACCCGCGAACGCGAGCGGCTGGCCCGCGACATCCACGACTCGGTGCTGCAGGTGCTGGCCCTGGTGAAGCGGCGCGGCGCCGGGCTGGACGGCGAGGCTGGCGAGCTGGCCCGGCTGGCCGGCGAGCAGGAGGTCGCGCTGCGGGCGCTGGTCACCAACCCGTCGCGGCAGCCCGACTCCACGGTCGACCTGCTGTCGCTGCTGATGCCGTTCGAGTCCACCACGGTGTCCGTCGCCGGGCCGGCCTCCGCCGTGCAACTGCCCGGCGGGACCGCCCGGGAGATCGCCGCCGCGGTGTCCGCCGCCCTGGACAACGTGACCCGGCACTGCGACCCGCAGACCCGGGCGTTCGTGCTGGTCGAGGACGAGCCGGCTGAGGTGACGGTGAGCGTGCGGGACGAGGGCTGCGGGATCACACCGTCCCGTCTGGCCGAGGCCGAGGCGCAGGGCCGGCTGGGCATCGCGCAGTCGATCAAGGGGCGGATCGCGGCGCTCGGCGGGAAGGTGACGATCGCGTCGTCGTCCTCGTCCGGTACCGAGATCGAGATGGTCGTACCCAGGCCCCGACCGATGGGTTAGTCGAGGCCCTGCTCGATCGCGTACCTGGTCAGCTCCACCCGGTTGTGCAGCTGGAGCTTGCCCAGCGTGTTCTGCACGTGGTTCTGCACCGTGCGGTGGCTGAGCACGAGACGCTCGGCGATCTGGCGATAGGACAGGCCCTTCGCGACCAGCCGCAGGACCTCGGTCTCCCGCTCGGTGAGCTTCGGCGCGGCCGGGTCGTCGGCCGCGGCCGGTTCCACCGCCAGCCGCCGGAACTCACCCAGCACCAACCCCGCCAGCCCCGGGGTGAAGACGGTGTCGCCCGCGGCGGTGCGCGCGACCGCGTCCAGGAACTCGCTCAACCCCGCCGACTTGAGGAGATAGCCGCTCGCGCCGGCCTTGACCGCGTCCAGCACGCTCTGCTGCTCCCCGGAGGCCGACAACATCAAGACCTTGACCTGGGGTACGGCCGACAGCAGGCCGTTGATCACCTCGACGCCCGAGACGTCGGGCAGCTGAAGATCGAGAACGACGACGTCGGGCCGGGCGGCGGCGGCGATCCGGACGGCCTGCCGCCCCTCGCCGGTGGTCGCCACCACGTCGTAGCCGGCGGCGGTGAGATCGCGGCTGACGCTCTCCCGCCACATCGGGTGATCGTCGACGACCATGACTCTGGACTTCTGGTCGCTGAGCCGCTGGTCGTCGCTTCGCTCCTCCGGCATTTCGCCCCTGACTGCCGACGAGTTGGGCTCCGAAAATAACAGCAGAGCTTGCTGGTCGTCGCTCCGCTCCTCCGGCATTTCGCCCCTGACTGCCGATGAGTCGGGCTCCGAAAACAACTTCGGCTTCGCCTCGTCATTTTCGAAGCCCGACTCATCGACGGGCGAAATGCGACTCGGGTTGCGGTCAAGACCGATAGTGGTAGCCCACCCACGCTTGTGGGCCTCTGATAGGGGGCTGGGCTACCAGTTGTGGTTGGGCCCGGGCGGGTTGTGGCTAGCTGTAGCGCGGGTCGTTTGTTTCGTGGATGGCCAGTTCTTCGGCGCTGGCGCCTCCGCCGGCCGCGCCGGCGTCGTACGCCACGCTGTCCGTCTCGTCGTCCAGGCCGCTGCCCTCGTCGGGGGCGACCAGGCGGCCGACTCGCCCCGGGTCGTCGTAGTCCAGCTGGCCGTCGTCGTAGAGCGAGATCTGCGAGTTCGGGTCCGACGTCGGGCTCTGGCCCCAAACGTCCGCGTCGAGCTGCCGCTGGTCGTCGCTGTCGATGGTCTCGTCGATCGGGTCGCGGCGGGCCGGGATCGGATCCTCCTGGCCGACGTCGGGCTCCTCCTGGCGGAGCCGGCGATCGAGGCCCTCACCCTCACGGGCCTCCTCGGCCGTGTCGCCGAAGCGGTTGGAGCCGCCCGGACCGGTGCCCGCGAGGGCGGCCGGGTCGGCGCCGTCCGCCCAGCGAGGGCTGTCGACCTCGTCGTAGGCGCTGGAGTCGTCGT
This sequence comes from Actinoplanes sp. NPDC051633, assembly GCF_040681735.1. Taxonomy (NCBI): domain Bacteria; kingdom Bacillati; phylum Actinomycetota; class Actinomycetes; order Micromonosporales; family Micromonosporaceae; genus Actinoplanes; species Actinoplanes sp. NPDC051633. Next base: position 6,683 of record NZ_JBFAZH010000264.1, read on the forward strand.
CCGCGGTGTCCGGGAGGCCGGAAGCCTCAGGATCGGTCACCTCGGCCGGATAGTCGTTGTCACGCATGGTCATCGTCCTACCCTCGTGCCGGGTCCGGTATGCCTGCCCCGGTGGCCGGGCGGCCGGCCGGCTCGCCCACCTGATCGAGCGGGAGCAGCGACCAGACGACCTTGCCGTCGTGCAGGCTCAGACTGCCCCAGCGATCCGACACCGCGTCGATGAGCAACAGCCCACGACCACCGTACGCGGTGGGCGAGACCGGACCGGTGAAGCGCGGGATCGTGGCCGACCCGTCGCGGACCGCCACGCTGATCGTGTCACCGAGCCGGGCCAGCAGGACGGTCATCTCGCTCTTCGCGTGCGCCACCACGTTGTTGACCATCTCGGTGACCACGATGCACGCGGGGCCGCACACGTCCGGGCAGTCCCATTGGGCGCAGGCCTCGGTGACCAGCTCACGGGCGCGGCGGGCGGCGCCGATCACCGGCTGGAGAGTCAGCTGCCTGCGGTCGCCGGGGTGCGGCTCGCCCAGCTGGGCGAGGGCGCCGGCGACGTCGGGGCAGACGACCAGACCGGACGCGGCCCAGGGGTCCCGATGGCCGGTGGCGATCACGACGCGACCGGCCGGCCACTCCGCGGTCTCGCTGACGAGACCGGCGAGCTCGCGAGCGGGCGCCGGGTCCTCGAGCCGGACCGCCTCGGCGTCGATCACCACGGCCTCGGGCTGCATGGCGAGCACGTCCAGGACGGTGGCCCGCAGGCCGGCGGCGTCGACCGGGGCGAGCACCCCGGACAGCCGGATCACCGGGTACGGCTGATCGGTGTCCACCGGGTACGTGACCTCGCTCGCCATGATCGCTCCATTGTGCATGTGGCTCCTCCTCGCCGCATGTCCGCGGGAGGTGCCTGTGCCCGTTCGGACCCGTCACATACCGTCTGGGTCATTTGAGGCATAAGCGCAGGATGCACATTGCTCTGGTGATACCCCTAACGTGGGGCGTCATGCATGTCAGCGGCCGGTGCCGGCGGTGCGGAGCCGGGCGGCCTCGGCACGCCGGGGTTCGTGCGCACTGCCCGGCGAAGTGGCGTGATGATGTTGCGGCTCCGCGTACCGGGTCAGGCCGATCACCGAGGCCAGGGTCGCCACGAAGCCCACGGCGGCCAGCCACTCCCGGCCCGCGATGATCTGGTCGCCGAGCAGCAGCAGGCCGACGATCGCGGCGGGCACCGCGCCGG
>NZ_JBFAZH010000265.1:0-7917 GCF_040681735.1 Actinoplanes sp. NPDC051633
GCCACGCTGGCTGCGGCACACCTGGTCGCAGAAGGCGACGTCGGCGGTCCTGGGCCGGATGGTCGACGCTCCACCGGACGAGCCGGCGACCCGCACGTGGCAGCGCTACTGCGACAGCGCCGCCGCGGTGCTCGGCGCGGATGCCGTGGTGATGCTGATGCCGACGCACGCCGGCGCGGTGCAGGTGAGCGGGCAGGCCGGCCTGCCGGCCGGCGATCATCACTGCACCGGCGCGGAATACGGCGAGCTCCTCGCCGCTGATGCCACGATCGATGCGCTGGCTGGATGGACTCGTCCGCCCGCGGCGGCGGTCATGTTGGCGCAGGCCAGTGACACGCGGTATGTGACGGTGGCGCGGGTACTCGCCGATGACGGGACGGGCGGGGCGCTGCTGCTGCTCAACCGCTACCGCCGCCTGTTCGCCGAGGATGACCTCACCGCGTTCACCGACCTGGCCCGCCGCGCCGCGGCGCTGGCCCGGCGGGCGCAGACCTTGGCCGAACGGGAAAGCCTCGCGGTGATCGTGGAGTCGTCACACGATGCGATCATCGGCCAGACCCTCGACGGCGTGATCACCAGCTGGAACACCGGCGCCGAACGCCTCTACGGCTACCGGCGCGAGGAAGTGCTCGGCCGGCACGGGTCCATGCTGTTTCCACCCGGGCAGGAACGGACCGAGGAAAAGCTGATGGCCCGCTTGGCCCGCGGCGAGCGTATCGACCAGTACCGGATCAAGCGCCGGCGCAAGGACGGCGCCACCATCACCGTGTCGCTGACGTTGTCCCCGATCACCGGCACCGCCGGCCGGGTCACCGGTGTGGCGGCGATCTCCCGCGACATCAGCGAGCGCCAGCGCGCCGAGACGATGTTCGAAGGTCTCCTGGAGGCCGCCCCGGACGCGATCATCGGCGTCACTCCCGACGGTTCCATCGCCCTGATCAACGCCCAGGCCGAACGGCTGTTCGGGTATCCGCGCGAGGAACTGCTCGGCCGGTCGGTCGACGTTCTCGTCCCGCAACGGCTGCGCTCCGGCCATGTCCACCACCGTGACGGCTACTTCGCGCACCCGCGGACCCGGCCGATGGGTGCCGGCGCCGCGCTGGCCGCCGTACGCAAGGACGGCACCGAGTTCCCCGCCGAGATCAGCCTGTCCTCCGTCGACACCGACCGCGGCGTGATCGTGACCACCGCCATCCGTGACGTCACCGACCGCTTGATCGCCCAGGCCGAACGCGAACGCCTGATTGCCCAGGCCGAACGGGACGCCGGCGAGCGCCGCCTGCAGCACGCCCGCCGGCTGGAGAGCCTCGGTCAACTCGCCGGCGGTGTGGCCCACGACTTCAACAACATTCTCGCCGTGATCAGCAACTACGCCGAGATGATCTCCGAGGTCCTCGACGCGCCGGACCTGAATCCGGCGGACCTGGCCGTCGCCCGTAAGGATCTGGGCCAGGTGGCCCGGGCCGCGGAACGCGCCACCCGGCTGACCAAACAACTGCTCGCCTTCGGCCGCCGTGACATCACTCAGGCCACGGTGCTCAACCTGAACCATGTGATCGGCGACGTCGAGCAGATGCTGCGTCGTTCCATCGGCGAACACGTCCACCTGATCACCCACCCGGACCGGGACCTGTGGCCGGTCTACGCCGATGCCGGTCAGCTCGAGCAGATCCTGGTCAACCTGGCCGTCAACGCCCGCGACGCGATGCCGGGCGGCGGCACGCTGTCGATCGACACCAGCAACGCCGAGATCAACGACGACGACCTCACCGGTTCACCGCTCGCGCCGGGGCGGTACGTGCGGCTGCGGGTCAGTGACACCGGCTGCGGCATGCCCCCCGAGGTCATCGAACGCGCCTTCGAGCCGTTCTACACCACCAAACCCAAGGGGTCCGGCACCGGCCTCGGCCTCGCCACGGTCTACGGCATCGCCACCGCCGCCGGCGGCGACGTGCACCTGTACTCCGAGAACTGCATCGGCACCACGGTCACCGTCATCCTGCCCGCCGTCGACGCCCGTCCCGACGAGACCGCCTCCGGCTCGGTCGTGGCTGTCGACGCGGCCACCGACGCATCACCGCACGAGACCATCCTGATGGTCGAGGACGAGGACGACCTCCGCGTGATCACCGGCCGGATCCTGACCCGCGCCGGCTATCAGGTCCTCACCGCCAGCGGCGGCGAGGAGGCCATCCACCTCGCCCAGACGCATCCCGGCGGTATCGACCTGCTCCTCACCGACGTGATCATGCCCAAGATGACCGGCAATGAGGTCGCCGCCCGGATCCGTTCGCTGCGTCCCGACGTTCCGGTGCTCTACATGTCCGGCTACGCCGAACCGGTTCTCACCGAGAACGGCACGCTGCCCGAGGGCGTCACCATCATCGAGAAGCCCTTCACCAGCCGGGACCTGCTCGACCGCGTCCGCTGCTTCCTGCGTTCGGCGGCCGGCCCACACGAACACATCAGCTGACTCCGAAGCGGGTCGGGCGGACGGCGGCCAGCTCGGGGGCTTCATGCCGGTCGAGGATCTCCTGGGTGATCAGGCGGGCGGCCAGGGGCGCGAGGGTGACGCCGGAGTGCATGACGGCCACGTAGAGGTGGTCGTCGAGCGGGCCGATGACGGGGTTGCCGTCGGCGGGCATCGGGCGGTGGCCGACCTGCACGCCGCGCAGGCGAATGGTGTCGGTGCCGTCGAGGGTCGCGGTGATGGCGCCGGTGGTGCGGCGGGCGATGGCGTCGAGCTCGGCCCGGCCGGGGTGGGCGCTGCAGTCGGACGGGGCGAGGAGTTCGCCGTCGGGGGCTTGGCGGATCTCCAGATCGGGGCCGCTGAGAACGGTGTTGATCAGGCCGGGTGGGGCGTCGTAGCGGACCAGGGCGGCCGGTGCGGTGCCGATCGGCAGTAGCACCCCGCACAGGGCGGGGGTGGCGGCGCCGGCGGCGACGATCGTGGTGTCGGCGGGTACGAGCCCGGCGGTCGTCTCGACGCCGTGGGCGTGGACGGCGGTGGCGGTGGCGGTGGTCCGGGTGATGCCGGCGGTCACCGCGGCGATCACGGCGCGGGGGTCGAGGGCGCCGTCCTCGCGGCGGTGGACGGCCGAGGCCGGGACGGTGCGCAGGCGGGGTTGCAGCGCGGCGATGCGGGCGGCGTCGACGAGTGCGGCGTCGATCGGGGTGCCGTCGACGAGGGTGCCGTCGACGAGGGTGGTGGCGCCGGGCGGGTGTGGCGGGGCCGGCCAGGTGAGCGAGCCGGTCCAGGAGACGCCTACCCCGGGGACGGTTTCTTCGAGGCGCCGCCACTCGCGCAGGACGCCGCCGGGCAGCACCGACTCGCCGATCCAGCCGAAGGATGCGCCGGTGGCCGAGGTGGCGGGTGGGCCCGGGTCGATGAGGGTGACGTCGGCGCCGCGGCGGGTCGCGTAGTGGGCGATGGTGGCGCCGACGATGCCGGCGCCGACGACGGCGATGCGGGTCATCGGGTGCCGAGGACCTTCCGTTCCAGGGCCGGGTCGAGGCCGACGGCGGGGCGGTCGGTGCGGTGTGGTGGCGGGCCGTCGATGCTGCCGAGCCAGGCCCAGGTGTCGGTGACGGTGTCGGCCAGGGGGCGCACGGTGAGGCCGGCGGCGACGGCTCTGCTGACGTCGCCGCGGTGCAGGTAGTCGTGGTCGCTGCCCGGTGGGAGCCAGAGGGGCAGGTCGGTCCAGGGCTGGATGCCGGCGGCGAGGATGGGTTCGGGGTCGAGCCACCGCAGGTCGGCGTGGTTGCCGGTGACGGCGTTGGCGGTGGTGAGGAACTCGCCCATGGTGGTCTGCCCGGGCGGGCCGACCAGGTTGTAGGGGCCGGTCAGGCCGCGGGCGGCGGCGTCGAGCAGGAAGGCGGCCAGGTCGCGGGCGTCGATGTACTGCAGGGGCAGACCGGCCGGGCCGGGGGCGAGGGTGGGTCCGCCGCGGTGCAGCCGGTTGAGCCACCAGGGGAGGCGGCCGACGTCCTCGTGGGGGCCGAGGATGAGGCCGGCGCGGGCGTGCAGGACGGGCCCGTCGAAGGTGTCGGCGGCGAGTTCCCCGCCGCGTTTGTCGGCGGCGTAGGTGGTGGCCGCGGCGTCGGGGTCGCCGTCGGTCAGGGGTGAGTCCTCGGTGAGGGGGATGGGTCCGGTGCCGGTGTAGACGCTGCGGCTGGAGACGTAGGTGTAGTGGCCGGCGTGGCCGGACAGGGCGCGGGCGGCGTCGCGGACGACCGAGGGGGCGGCGGACCAGGTGTCGACGACGGCGTCGAAGTCGAGGCCGGCCAGGACGTCGAGGCCTTTGGTGCGGTCGGCGATGAGGGTGCGGACGCCGTCGGGTGCGGGGCGGTGGCCGCGGTTGACGATGGTGACGTCGTGGCCGCGGGTGACGGCGAGGTCGGCGACGGCGCGGCCGACGAAGCCGCTGCCGCCGAGCAGGAGCAGGCGCATGGGCTCGACTGTGCCCGCAGCGTCGTGGCGGGGGCAACCACGTTGCGCCGGCGGCGGCACGAATACGCGCGGCGCGTAATGGGATTGCGGCGGGCGGCGCAGCGGGGCAGGGTGGTGGTCGTTGCCGAGCCGGGAGGGTTCTGTTCTTCATGTGATGTGACCGCGGGCTGTGTGCGTACCCGATGATCGGTCTTGTCCTGGAGGACTCCTGTGCTGAAAGCGGCCTCGCTGAGCTGCACCTACGACGGTGATCTGCTCTTCTCCGATGTTGATCTCACTCTGGGTGACGGCGACCGGATCGGTGTGGTCGGCCCGAACGGCGCCGGGAAGACGGCCCTGCTGCGGGTCCTCGCGGGTGAGCTGCGCCCGGCGTCCGGCGTGGTGACGCCGGCGCCGGGGTCCAGGGTGGCGTTCGTGCCGCAGCAGATGCCGGAGCCGGACGGGACGGTCGGCGGTTTCCTGCTCGCCGGGCTGGGCGAGCTCAGCGACGTGCTGCAGCGGATGCGGCAGCTGGAGGCGGACCTCACCGAGGACGTGCTCGACGAGTACGGCGCGGTGCAGGAACGCTGGACCGCGCTGCAGGGGTGGACGGCCGAGTCGCGGCTGGCGGAGATCAAGCAGCGGCTCGAGCTGACCCATCTGAGCGATGACCGGCCGCTGGACCGGATCAGCGGCGGCGAGCAGGCGCGGGTGCTGCTGGCCCGGGCGCTGCTGCAGGATCCGGACGTGCTGCTGCTGGACGAGCCGACCAACCACCTCGACGCGGAGGGCGCGGCGTGGCTGGGGGACTGGCTGGCCGGGTTCCGCGGGGCGGTCCTGGCGGTCAGCCACGACCGGGCGTTCCTCGACGCGACCGTCACCCGGATCATCGAGCTGGACGGTGTGCACGAGCAGCCGCAGGATTTCCCCGGCGGCGGCTACACGGCGTACCGGGCGGAGAAGGCGCGGCGGTGGCGGCGCTGGCTGCTGGACTTCGAAGCTCAGGAGAAGGACCGGCTGCGCTGGGAGCAGGACATCGAGCTGACCAAGCGGCAGGCGCTCGGGGTGGAGCTGACCGTGCGGTCGGGTGTGGAGGCGCCGCACCTGCGGCGGGTCGCGCGGAAGGTGGCCCGCAAGGCGAAGGTGCGGGAGCGGCGGCTACGCCGGCAGATGGAGTCGCTGCGGTGGGTGGACGAGCCGCGGCGGCGCCCGCCGCTGACGCTGGCGTTCCCGCAGGACGACGGCGGCCCGGGTGAGGAGGTGCTGGCCGGGCCGCCGGGGGTGCGCCGCGGTGACCGGATCCTGATCACCGGCCGTAACGGCGCCGGGAAGACGACGCTGCTGAACGAGCTGGCCGGCGACGACACCCGGACGTTGCCGCAGACCTCCGACGGCCTGCGCACCGACCAGCCGGTGATGGATTTCTTCCGCTCGCAGGTGCCCGTGTACGTCGACGACGCGGAGCGGCTGCTGGCCGGCCACCAGTTCGACGAGGACATGTGGGACGCGCCGCTGCACACCCTGTCGGCCGGTGAGCTGCGCCGGCTGCTGCTGGCCGTGATGGTGAACAGCCCGCAGCGGATCCTGCTGCTGGACGAGCCGACGAACTTCCTCGACTTCGACGCCCTCGACGTGCTGGAGGAGGCGCTGCGCCGGTACCGGGGGACGCTGCTGGTGGTCACGCACGACCGGTACTTCGCCGACGCGATCGGTTTGACCAGGCGCTGGCATGTCGTGGCGGGCAAAGTCGTCGAGAGCTGACAGGATCTCGCACGTGTCCCTGGTTCCGCGGCAGGTGTCCGCCCTCGCGCAGCGGCCCGCCGAGCAGGTCACCGAGGCGTGGCTGGCGAACCGGCGGCTGTCGGAGCACACCCGGGCGGCGTACCGGCGCGATGTGACGGGCTGGCTGTCGTGGTGCGCCGAGCGGGACCTCGACCCGCTGGCCGCGACGTTCCTGGACGTGAACGCGTACGCCCGCCGGCTGGAGTCCGCGGCGCTGGCGCCGACCACGGTGGCCCGCAAGTTGTCCGGCCTGTCCAGCTGGTACGAGTTCCTGCTCAAGCTGCGGGCGGTCGACACCAACCCGGTCGCCGGCGCCGACCGGCCGCCCGTGGCCCGCGACCACTCCGCCACCGTCGGGCTGACCCCGGGCGAGGTGGACGCGCTGATCGCCGCGGCCGACGGCCCCCGGAACAGGGCGATGATCCTGCTGCTGGCCGACCTGGGGTTGCGCGTCGGTGAGCTGGTCGGCCTGGACGTCACCGACATGGGCTGGGAACGCGGTCACCGCTGCGTGCGGTTCGTCGGCAAGGGCGGCAAGCCGCGCCGCCGGGTCCTCACCCCCGCGGCGGCCGAGGCGGTCGACGCGTATCTGGGGGAGCGCACCGAGGGGCCGCTGTTCACCACGTCGACCGGTGGGCGGGTCGACCGGCACGCCGTGTTCCGGCTGGTGCGGCGCCTCGCGCAGGCCGCCGGGATCGAAGCCGCGGGCCGGTTGTCGCCGCACTCGCTGCGGCACGCGTTCGCGACGGCGGCCCGCTCCGAGGGGGTGGCGCTGGAGGACGTGCAGGACGCCATGGGCCACGCCGATCCGCGGACCACCCGGCGTTACGACCGTGACCGGCACAACCTGGATCGTGACCCCGCGTACACGATCGCGGCCGCCCGGGCTGAACGCGCAGCCGGGCGCGGGGCCGGGTGACCGACCGCCTATCCTCTCTCCTCGCTGGGTCGATCACGGAAAAGGGTCAGGGTTGAACATCTTCGAAGCGGTGCTGCTGGGTGCGATCGAAGGAGTCACGGAGTTCCTGCCGATCTCCAGCACGGGTCACCTGACCATCGCGGAGAAGCTGCTGGGCTACTCGATCGACGACCCGGACATCACCGCGTTCACCGCGATCATCCAGTCCGGTGCGGTGCTCGCCACGGTGATCTTCCTGCGCAAGGACATCGGCCGGATCGTGCCGGCCTGGCTGCGGGGCCTGTTCAACGCCGAGGCCCGCACGAACCCGGACTGGCGCTACGGCTGGGCGATCATCCTCGGGTCGCTGCCGATCGGCGTGATCGGCCTGCTGTTCCAGGACACCATCACGACGACGCTGCGTAGCCTGTGGTTCGTCGCGTCGGCGCTGATCCTGTGGTCGGGGGTGATGTGGTTCGCCGACCGCGCCGCCACCCAGATCCGGCACGAGGACGACGTGACGTGGAAGGACACGCTGATCATCGGGGTCGTGCAGTCGGTGGCGCTGATCCCGGGGGTGTCCCGGTCGGGGGCGACGATGTCGGCCGGTCTGCTGCGCGACTTCGACCGGGTGACGGTGACGAAGCTGTCGTTCTTCCTGTCCATCCCGGCGCTGCTCGGCGCGACGGTGCTGCAGTCGGTGTCGGAGTACGACAACATCTCCGGCGGCGTCGGCTGGGGCAACACCCTCGTCGCGACGGCCGTGTCGTTCGTGGTCGGCTACCTGGCCGTGTCGTGGCTGCTCAAG
>NZ_JBFAZH010000266.1:0-7912 GCF_040681735.1 Actinoplanes sp. NPDC051633
CAATGATGCCCCGCAGGCTTAGTTAAACCAACATATCGAACCGCTCCACAATAAAGGCAGCGACACGGCGTTCGGCAAGACCAAGCTGCTGAACGGTTCCTTCACCGACAAGGACTTCCAGGTCGGCGCCAACACCGGCGAGAAGGTGACCGTCACCATCGACGAGGTCAGCGCCACGGAGCTGGGCGTCGGCGCCACGGACATCGACCTCACGACGGGTGCGGCGGCCGCTATCGACACGATCGACGCCGCCATCGAGACGGTCTCCACCCAGCGGTCCAAGCTGGGCGCCGTGCAGAACCGGTTCGAGCACACCATCAACAACCTGAACGTCGCGGTGGAGAACCTGTCTGCCTCGGAGTCCCGCATCCGGGACACCGACATGGCGCAGGAAATGGTCTCCTTCACCCGGAGCCAGATCCTGACCCAGGCCGGAACGTCGATGCTGGGGCAGGCCAACCAGGCGTCGCAGAACGTGCTCTCGCTGCTCCGCTGACCGCTGAGCTTGCTAACGAAGTAGCAACCGCACGCGGCTAACTGAAACACCCGCACGACCGAACAGGTTGAGGGCGGCCGGACACCGCGCCGGCCGCCCTCGGCACATCTGCGATTTCACACCAGTGGGAAGGGGGACGTCCGTGGCCACCACCGTCGACGGCCTCGTCAGCGGCATGAGCACCTCAACGATGATCAACCAGCTGATGCAGATCGAGGCTGCGCCGCAGACCCGCCTCAAGACCAAGGTGAGCGACGCCCAGAGCGTCGTGACCTCGTACCAGTCGATCAACACCAAGCTGGCGGCGCTCAAGACCGCGGCCGACGACCTGAGCCGTCCCTCCACCTGGCGGTCGATCAAGCCGACCTCCTCCTCCACCGCGGTCACCGCGACCGCCACCCCCGGCGTGACCAGCACCCAGACCGGCAACCTCACCTTCGACGTGGTCAAGCTCGCCAAGGCGCAGATCACCACCGCCCGGGTGGACTCCGAGGCGCCGATCACGTCGAGCGACGCGTTCACGATCACGATGAGCGACGGCAGCGACCCGACCGTCATCGACCTGGCCGGCAAGCGGACAGCGCAGGGCGTCGCGGACGCGATCAACAGTGCGGGCATCGGCGTGAAGGCCTCGCTGGTCAAGACCAGCACCGGGGACAGCGTGCTGCAGCTGACCGGAACCAAGACCGGCGCGGCGAACGGCTTCGTCCTCGACGGGGTGGACTTCACGACGAAGAACGCGGTCGAGGCGCAGGACGCCATCCTGCAGGTCGGCGGCGCCGAGGAAACGGGTGGCTACTCGGTCACCAGCAGCACCAACACGTTCACCAACCTCATGGCCGGCGTGACACTCACCGCCACCAAGGAGGAAACCGGGGTCACCGTCGACGTCGCGACCGACGCCAGCGGCATCGCCGACAAGATCAAGGCGATGGTGGACGCCGCAAACGCGGTGCTGTCCGAGGTGACCAAACAGACGAAGGTCGACGCGGCCACCGGCAAGGGCTCGGCGCTCACCGGCGACTTCATGGTCCGGCAGATCAGCCAGTCCGTCCTCAGCGCGGTCAGCCAGGGCCAGGCCGGTATCGGCAGCCTCAGCAAGCTCGGTGTTCAGCTCGAGAAGGACGGCACGCTCAGCTTCAAGGCCGAGAACTTCAAATCGTCCTACGCGGCCGATCCGGACAAGTTCCAGGCCGCCGGCATCACCATGGGCGACGCCTTCCAGGCCGTGGCCAAGAAGCAGACCGACAACCTGACCTCGGCGGTCACCGGCCGCAGGAACATCATCGACTCGATGAACGACCAGATCGACAACTGGGACACCCGGCTCGAGGCACGCCGCAGTGCGTTGACGAAGCAGTACGCGTCGCTGGAAACCGCGCTGAGCAACCTGAGGTCGCAGTCCTCCTACCTGTCCAGTCAGCTCGGCTGACCCGATGCTGAGGGAAAACATGTCTTCTCCCGCACTGCGTGACCGCTACCTGGCGGACTCGGTCAATACGGCGTCCCCAGGCAAGCTGCTGGTCATGCTCTACGACCGCCTCGTGATCGACTTGATGCAGGGCGAGGAGGCGTTGCGCACCGGCGACCGCGAGCAGGCCCGCGACAAGATCACTCACGCCCAGGAGATCATCCTCGAGCTACGTACCACGCTCGACCTGGACGCCTGGTCCGGCGCGGCCGGCCTGGCCGGCCTCTACGGCTTCCTGCTCACCGAACTGATCGGCGCGAACGTCGCCCGGGACGCCGAGCGGGTCGCCGCCTGCCGCAAGCTGGTCGAGCCGCTGCGCGACGCGTGGCGAGAGGCCGCCGCGCAGGCCGGCTGAGACAGGAGTACGCCTTCGTGACCGAGGACTGGCGAAGCGCCTGGGTCGCCGCGCTCGACGAGATGGAACTCGACGTGCAGGCCGCCGAGGCGATGCTGGCCGACGACCACCGGTACGCCGAGCACCCGCCGGCGGACCTGTGGAAGCCGCCCACCGACCTCGGCGCGCTCCCGCTCGAGCTCCGGCCGCGGGCCGACGAGATCTTGACCCGCCAGCTCCGCACGGCCGAGGAGATCGCCCGCCGGATGGTCGCCACCCGGCAGCAGATGGCGATGAACGCCCGCATCGAGACGGGCGAGGCGGTCAAGCGCCCGGTCTACCTCGACTGCGCGATGTGATCCGCGCGCTAACAACCGCGCGGCAACCGTTTGGCACTAAGCGGAATCCTCAGGACGCCGATTCGGATGGTACGAGCGACGGATCGCTCAACGACCGCCACGGACCGGCGACCACCGCAGTCGAGAGGACCCCGCCGTGTTCAACGACGTGTCCACCGCCTCCCTCAAGGTCTCCGTCGCCGGGCTCTCCGCCCGCCAGACCGCCATCGCGGACAACATCGCGAACATCGAGACGCCGGGATATCAGGCCCGTAAGGTCAAGTTCGAGGAGGCGCTGTCCAGCGCCGTCGCGCACGGCGACTCGCCCGCGTCGGTCACGCCGAGCGTGCAGAACTCGCTCGAGCCGACGCGCCTCAACGGCAGCAACGTCAACCTCGACGAGGAGACGCTCTCGCACATCGACACGACGATGCGGTACCAGCTGACGCTCCGCGCACTCGACGGCAAGTACAGCTTGATCCGCGACGCGATCAAGGGGGCCTGACCTAGATGAGCACCTTCAACGCGATCGGCGTGGCCGGCACGGGCGTCACCGTCTACCGCAAGTGGCTCGACGCCGTCTCGGACAACATCGCCAACGTCGACAACGTCAGCCGCACCTCGGAGAACGCCTTCCAGGCCCGCTACGTCATCGCCCAGGAGGCGCAGGACGGCAACGGCGCCCAGGTCGGCGGAATCGCGTACGGCAGCGCCGAGGGCAAGCTCTCCTACGAGCCGGACAACCCGCTGGCCGACAGCGAGGGCTACGTCCGCCGCCCCGACATCGACTTGGGCAGCCAGATGGCTCAGATGATCATGGCGCAGCGCGCGTACCAGGCGAACCTGTCTGTGGTGGACCGGGCCCGTGACTCCTACACCGCCGCCATCAACCTCGGGAAGGGCTGACCATGACTTCTCCGATCAGTGCAATCGGTGGCTTCTCCCCGGTGGACGCGATCACCAAGGTCGCCGAGTCCCAGAAGCCCGCCGGCACCCAGGCCGCCACCGGCACGTCCGGCACCGACTTCGCCGGCATGCTCTCGGCCGGCCTGGAGAGTGTCCAGGCCGCGCAGACCAAGTCGGCCGACCTCGCCACCCGGGTCGCCAACGGCACGCTCGCCGACCCGGCGCAGTACACGATGGCCGCCACCGAGGCCCAGCTCGGCCTCCAGCTGACGATGGCCATCCGCAACAAGGCGGTGGAGGCCTTCCAGGAGATCATGAGAATGCAGGCCTGACATGTCCGACCGTCTCCCCGCCCCCGTTCGCAAGGTCGGCGACACCTTCAAGTCCTTCACCCCGGGGCAGAAGGCCGTCACGATCGTCGCCATCATCGGCCTCGCCATCGGCGGCTACTTCTTCGCCACCTGGGCCTCGACGCCGTCGATGTCGCCCCTGTTCAGCAACCTGTCGAACAAGGACGCGAGCGCGATCGTCGAGTCGCTGCAGAAGTCCGGCACCTCGTACGAGCTGGCCAACGGCGGCGCCACCATCATGGTGCCGCAGGACCAGGTGTACGACCTGCGCCTGCAGCTGTCCGGCGAGGGCCTGCCCGGCGAGTCCGACACCGGGTACGCCCTGCTCGACCAGCAGGGCATCACCACCAGCGACTTCATGCAGCACACCAACTACCAGCGCGCGCTGGAAGGCGAGCTGTCCAACACCATCAAGTCGATCGACGGCGTCGAGGCCGCCACCGTGCACCTGGTCATCCCGCAGAAGGACGTCTTCTCCGACGACCAGAACAAGACCACAGCGTCGGTGCTCGTGCAGTCCTCCGCCAGCAAGCCGCTTTCCACCCAGCAGGTCCAGGCGATCGTCAACCTCGTCGCGGCCAGCGTCGAAGGCCTCGATCCGACGCAGGTGACCGTGGCCGGCGCGGACGGCAAGGTGCTCTCCGCGGGCGGCGGCGCGGCCGTGGCCTCCGGCAGCGGCGACGGCTCCGACTCCCAGACGGTGACCTATCAGAACCGGCTCAACCAGTCCCTGCAGAACATGCTGGACAACGTCGTCGGGCCCGGCAACACCGTGGTGACCACGACCGCGGAGCTCGACTTCGACCAGACCGAGACGACCAGCGAGACGTTCACCTCGGACCCGTCGGTGGCCGCGCTGTCGGAGAGCATCAGCCGCGAGGCGTACAACAATGGCAACGGGACCGGCACCGGCGGCGTCCTCGGGCCGGACAACATCCAGGTTCCCAACGGCAACACCAGCAGCAGCGCCGCCAACCAGTACGAGAACACCCAGACGACGCGCAACAACGCGGTCAACCGGATCAACGAGACCCGCAAGAGCGCGCCCGGCAAGGTGAAGAGCCTGAAGGTCGCCGTGCTGATGAACAGCAAGACCGCCGGGACCGTCGACTCCGCCCAGGTGCAGGAGCTGGTCAGCGTCGCGGCCGGCATCGACCCCACTCGCGGCGACTCGGTCGCGGTCGCGGCCATGCCGTTCGACGAGAGCGCCGCCGACTCGGCCAAGGACGCGCTGGCCCAGTCGGCCGCGGCGGAGAAGGCGGCGAAGCAGGAATCCCTGATGAAGACCGCGGCGCTCGGCCTGGTCGTACTCATCCTGCTCTTCCTGGCCTGGCGGGCCAGCCGCCGGGCCAAGAAGCGCAAGGCGCTCAGCCCGGCCGAGCTGGCTCACCTCGAGCAGATGCAGGCCGCCCTCGAGGCGCAGCGGCTGGCCGAACTGAACGCGGCGATCCCGAGCCCGGCGATCGAGGGGCCGAGCCGCCAAGAGGTCGCGCTGGAGGAGCGGCAGCGCGAGATCGAGCAGATGGTCGAGGATCAGCCCGATGAGATGGCCGCCCTGCTCCGCGGCTGGCTGGGTGCCGGCCGCTGACCGCCGTCAGCCCCGCCACCACCCCCCTTGGTTGTGAGAGAGGACCGCGTTGACCACCACCCCGGCATTGAGCACGACGTCGATGACCGGCCTGCGCAAGGCCGCGATCCTGCTGGTGCGCATGGGCAAGGAATACTCCAGCCGGGTCCTGGCCAGCCTGTCCGAGACCGAGGTCGAGGAACTCTCGGCGGAGATCGCCCGGCTGGGCAAGCTGGAACCCGACGTGGTCGGCGACGTGATCGACGAGTTCTACGCCCTGGCCACCACCAAGCACGCCGGCGCCGGCGGCATGCAGTACGCCCGCGAACTGCTCGAGGCATCTCTGGGCCCGGAACGGGCGAACCTGATCCTGGACCGCCTTCAGGCATCCATGCACGACATGCCGTTCAACTTCCTCAGCCACGCCGACCCGCGGCAGGTGCTGTCCTACGTGCAGTACGAGCACCCGCAGACCATCGCGCTCGTGCTGGCGCACGTACCCAGCGCTCTCGCCAGCTCGATCCTCTCCGGCCTCGCGCCGGAGGTCCAATCCGATGTCGCGCACCGCATCGCGGTGATGGACCGCACCTCGCCCGAGGTGATCCGCCAGGTCGAGCACGCCCTGCAGCGCAAGCTGTCCACCGTGCTGCAGCCCGACGAGCTGTCCACGGTCGGCGGCCTGGACCCGCTGGTCGACATCATCAACCGCGCCGACCGCACGACCGAGCGGCTCATCCTGGAGGCGCTCGAGGCGCGCAACCCGGAGATCGCCGAGGAGATCCGCCGGCGGATGTTCATGTTCGAGGACATCGTCAACCTCGACGACCGGTCGGTGCAGCTGGTGCTGCGGCAGGTGGAGCCGTCCGACCTGGCCACCGCACTGAAGGGCGTGGGCGAGGAGGTCCGCGACAAGGTCACCGGCAACCTGTCCGAGCGTGGCCGGGAGAACCTGATGGAGGAGATCGACCTGATGGGCCCGGTCAAGGTCAAGATGGTCGAGGAGGCGCAGCAGAAGATCGTCTCGGTGATCCGCTCGCTGGAGGACTCCGGCCAGATCGAGATCCAGCGCGGCGGGGAGCAGGAGGAGCTCATTGCCTGAGCCATCGCGGTCTTCTGAGGAACGGCCGGTGCTGCGGGGCACGGTCGCCGAGTCGGCGGCCGCGGCCCGCTTCGGCACGGATCTGCGACGCGAGACGCCGATGGACAGCGCGCCCGTCGAGCGGGCCAAGGAGCAGGCACGCACCGCCGGGTACGCCGAGGGCTGGGCACAGGGCCGGCGGGCCGCCGCCATCGAGGCGCAGGAGGCGGCGGAACGGGCCCGGGCGCTGGAGCACGCCCACGAGCAGCGGCGGACGGCGGCGCTGGCGAGCGCGGTGAACGCCCTCGGCCGCGCCGTCACGTCGCTGGAGACGCAGCTGATGCCGACGTTGCACGAGTTGCAGGAAACCGTGCTGGCGCATGCCTTCGAGCTGGCCGAGGCCATCGTCGGGCGTACCCTCGACGACCCCGACCACCGCGCCGCCGACGCCGTGCGCCGCGCCATGGCGGCCGCGCCCGACCAGGGCGCGATCGTGGTGAGCCTGCACCCCGACGACTATCGCAATCTGGTCGGATCGGACGCCGGCGCGGACTACAACTATGGGGGAAGGCCGGTGCACCTGCGTCCGGAACCCTCGCTGCGGCCGGGTGACGCGATCGCGGAGACCGGCTCCACGACGGTCGACGCGTCGATCGCCGCGGCCGTGCAACGCGCCCGGGAGGCACTGCGACTGTGACCGACCTCTTCCGCTCCCGCGTCGACGCCGCGCTCGCCGCCGCGCAGCCCCTCTCCCGCGGCCGGGTCACCGGCGCGGTCGGCCTGCGCGTCACGGTCGGCGGCCTCGAGGCTCGGGTCGGGGAGCTGCTGCAGATCGGCGAAGGTCCGACGGCCGTGCTGGCCGAGGTCGCCGCGCTCGACGGTGATCGGCTGTCCTGCCTGCCGCTGGGCCCGATCGCCGGCCTGGGCACGGGCGAGTCGGTGGTCTCCACCGGTGGCCCGTTGCGGGTCGCCGTCGGCCCGGACCTGCGTGGCCGGATCCTGGACGGGCTCGGCCGCCCGATGGACGGCGGCCCGCCGCTGCGTGGCGACCTGGTCAGCATCGAGGCGGCGCCACCGTCCGCCATGGAGCGTCAGCTGGTGGACGCGCCGATGTCCTTGGGGGTGCGGGTGCTGGACACGCTCGTGCCCTGCGGCCGCGGCCAGCGCATCGGCATCTTCGCCGGCTCCGGCGTCGGCAAGTCGACGCTGATGAGCATGATCACGCGCGGCACTTCGGCGGAGCTGAACGTCGTCGCCCTGGTCGGCGAGCGCGGCCGTGAGGTCCGGGAGTTCATCGAGCACGACCTCGGCCCGGAGGGCCTGTCCCGCTCGGTGGTGGTGATCGCGACGTCGGACACGCAGCCGCACCAGC
>NZ_JBFAZH010000267.1:0-7907 GCF_040681735.1 Actinoplanes sp. NPDC051633
GATCGGGCCGCCGCCGAGGCCATCCTGTCGGCCGAGGTGACCCATGCCCATCCCGAGGGGATCGCGGGCGCGGTGCTGGACGCGGTGGCCGCGGCGCACGCGGCCGAGGCTCGGCGGGCCGCCGAGCGGCCGTCGCCGCGGCGGTTCCTGGAGAGCTTGGAGCCGTATCTGGTGGCGGGCCAGGTGCAGCGAGGCGTGGAGCGAGCCGTGCGACTTCTCGGGGGTACGCCCGCAGAGGCGGCATACGAGCTGGGCAACGGTGCGAGGGTGACCGCCCAGGACACGGTCCCGTTCACGCTGTGGCTGGCGGCGACGTTCCTGGAGGACTACCCGGCGGCGATCACGGCGTGCGTGGAGGCGGGCGGCGACGTGGACACCACGGCGGCCATCGTGGGCGGCGTCGTGGCCGCGTACACGGGAAAGGGCGACGGCGGCATCCCGCCGGAGTGGCTTTCCCACCGGGAGCCTTTGCCACCGTGGTCCGCGCCGTGACAAGCAACCGGCCGACGCCCGCCCGCTAGCCGCAACCGCTCCCGCTGCCGCCCGCGCTCACGGCTCTCGCTCCGACCCTGCTGCCCGCGCCGGGGGCCGCCGCCACCCCCCACCCCGGCACTGGGTGGGCTCGAATGTAGGCGCTCGGTATGACATTTCCCGGGCGTCGTCCACAGGCGGGGCGGGTGTCGATCGCGCCGGCCCTCGATCGTCACGTCACCGACGACCGACGGCCGACGAAGCAACGGAAGGACCACGATCATGCGATCGATCACGGCGACCATGTTCCTCACCCTGGACGGCGTCGCGCAGGGCTTGGGCCGCCCCGACGAGGACACCCGCGGCGGTTTCACCCACGGCGGCTGGGGACCGCGGTTCAACGACGAGGTGATGGCCGAAACTCTGGGCAAGGGCATGGCCGAGCCCGGCGACCTGCTGTTCGGACGCCGGACCTGGGAGGACTTCGCCGTAGCCTGGGGACGCGCCACCGACGACAATCCGTTCAGCCGGCTCATGAACGCCGCCACCAAGTACGTCGTGTCCAGGACGCTTCCGGACACCGACGCCTGGCAGAACTCCGTCCTGCTGCGCGGCGACGCCGTGGACACCGTCGCCGAGCTCAAGGCCAGGCCGGGCAACGACCTGTCGATCAACGGCAGCGTGTCGCTGGTGCGCAGTCTGCATGCTGCCGGGCTGATCGACACCTACACGCTGCTGATCCATCCGCTGTCGCTGGGCAGCGGATCGCGTCTGTTCGAGCACCCGGCTCCGATGGCCGAGTTCGAGCTGACCGACAGCGTCGTCACCGGCAAAGGCGTGATCATCGCGAGCTACAGCCGAGTTTGAGCATTTGCCGAACGGGCAGGTAATCGGGGTCGAGGAGGTTTGTCATGCCAGCACGTGAAGACATGCCGAGCACGCTGAAGCGTTCGCCGAAGAAGGCGCAGGACACGTACGCCGAGACCCACGATTCGGCGGTCGAGCAGTACGGCGAGGGTGAGCGCGCGCACCGCACCGCGTTCTCCGCCGTCAAGCACTCGTTCGAGAAGGTCGGGGACCACTGGGAGCCCAAGAAGAAGAAGGGCCCGAGCGACTCGAAGGCGGCCGGCGGCCGTGACACCAAGGCGAAGACGGCCGGTGGCGTGGACGCGAACGCCAGCAAGAAGCACCTGCTCGAGGTGGCCAAGAAGCTCGACATCTCGGGCCGCACGACGATGAAGAAGCCTGAGCTGGTCGAGGCCATCCAGAAGGCGAACGCCCGCAGCGACCGCAAGGCCTTGGCGAAGAGCAAAAAGAAGAAGAAATAGGTACGCGGACTCAGCCCGCAATCCGATCAAGGAACGCCAGCTGCGCCGTCTTGTGCGGCAGCTCGACCTGCTCGCCGAGCTCGAAACCCAGCCGTTTCCAGCGGCGCAGCGCCCGCTCGTTGCGCGCGTCCGGCTCGATGACGATCCGGCGCCGCGACGGCACGGCGAAAACGAAGCGCAGCAGGGCGCCGAAAATGGCGCCGGTGAAACCGGGGATCTCGGTACGCGCCGGCGCCATGAACAGGTGAATGCCGAAGTCCCCGTCGCGCACCTGGTAGAACTCGCCGATCGGGTCGGCCGCCGGCTCGTAGGTCTGGAAGATCCCGACCGGCGTGCCGGCCAGCACCATGAGGTACGCGTGGTGGGTGTCGAGCCCGTCGACGAACTCGTAGATCTCCTGGACCTGATCACGCGTGTGCCCGGTCATGCCCCAGAACTCGGCGCGCGGCTCGCGCACCCAGCCGTACACGATGTCCAGGTCTTTGCGGGGGTCGAGCCGGCGCAGCTCGAAGTCGCCCAGCCCCGGCAGGGTCTCGCGGGTCATCGCGACGCCGCCAGGGAAAGCGCCCGCACGAACATCCGGTGCGACCGCCAGCCGGGGAACGGCACCAGGTCGACGTGCTCGACCCGCTCGGTGACGACCACGTTGGTTAGGCTCACCTAATCAACGTATCAATGGGCCGGCGTCAACGTGTAGGTGACCGTGCACGGTGCCGGCGACCGTGAGGTTGTAGCCGAACCGGTTGGTCGGGAAGGTCGTCACGGCACCGGCGATGGTCGCCGAGGTCTGCGTCAGCGTGCCTTCGCTGCCCGAGAGTCTTCTGCACTGCATGGTCAGCGTGTAGCCCTTGTTGGCGGTGGTGACGATCGACCAGGAGCCCGCCAGGGTGCGGTCGGCGGGAGCGCCCTGGTCCGGGTTCATCGTCATCGTGCAGGTGATTAGGACACGGCAGCAGCGAATGCTGTGAAAAGGTCGCCGGGCAGCGGCGCCGCAAGCCGCCACGTGACGGCCATCGGTTGCTCGCCCTCGTGGGAGACGTAGGTGGCGGGGCCCAGGAACCAGAAAGCCCGTTCGTCTGCGCGCGCTCGCGCGAAGAGCAGGATTGATCGGCCCATCGACACATGGTTCTGGTAGCGCTGGCCCGTGGGGCTGTCAGCGCGCGTGTTTGACTGGCTCTCCCAATGGATCAACTCCGGGCTGATCGCGTAGTCGCGATACCGCGTCGTCGGGGAAAAGTCCCCGCTCGTCTTGTCGAGCGTGAAGGCGAGCAGATCAGCGCCCACACCCTTGGCGTTGTACACGCCCTCTCGCCACGGCGGGGTCTTGGCGTCGTTCCCCTCTCCCACGGCGGCGAGGATCTCGATGCGGGTGTACTGCGCGTGGATGCGCAGCGGAACGTCCGTCATCGCCTCCGTGTGTATGTGGTGCGGAGACTCGCCCGTCACGCGTAACAACTCGCCAATCTCGAAACGCACCTGCGGGTGCTGCCACACCAAGTCGACTCCCTGCTGCAAGCTCGTGCCCTTTTGCAGGACGGAGTCGCCCAGACTGCTGACTAGCATGCGGACCAACCGCTGCTCAGAGACGCTGAGCTCACCCGCAGCCGGCGGAGCCTCAGAGCGGAGCAGTTCGAGGTAGGTCTTGGAGCGTTGCCGGTCGTCGATGTGCTGAAGCCGCCCGATCGCTCGTCGCAGAGACTGCTCCTCCGGGCCGGCGGGAGCGGTCGGTACGCCGGCCGCTTCGCATAGCTCCGACCATGAGTGATTACTTGCGTAGATGTCACTTGGCTCTAGGCCCGTTTGGGCGAGGTACTCCGCCAGCGAGATTGCACCGCGCTCGCGATGCAGGGAGCGCAACTCGGCGATCTTGGACTGCCATCGGCTGGGTACGGCATCTCGGATGCTGCGAAGCACGATTTCCTGAGCCTTCCGGTCCAGCTCCATATGACAGCCGGCCGGCAAGAACGGGAACGCGTCCTTCACGGCTCGCTCAATGTCAAGCCGACTGCCTCCGAGCAGCGCGCGGTACCGCTTGTCGAAGCGGAACTCTTTCCGATGCAGTCCGACGAAGTCGAGCACCGTACACAGCGTCTTCCCTTTGGCGAGGCGCAGGCCGCGTCCTAGTTGCTGGAGGAAGAGGGTTGCGCTGTCGGTCGGGCGAAGGAGCAAGACCGTATCAACAGTCGGCACGTCGACGCCTTCGTTGAAAAGGTCGACGGAGAAAATAACTCGAATTTCGCCTCTGGCAAGTGCGCGCAACGCCGCCTTGCGTAAGTGATCAGGTGTGTCGCCCCAAACGGCGACGGCCGCGACTCCGAGATCTTGAAACTGGCGTGCCATGAACTGGGCATGGGCGATGCTCACGCAAAACGCCAGGCAGCGGATCTCGTTGATGTCATCCACCCGCTGATTCAGCTCTTTGAGCACAAACCGAGCCCAAGCGCCACCGTCGGTCGTGTACGCCTCCGCAAGCGCCGCTGTTTCGTACCCCTGTCCGCGTCGCCACGGGACTTCCGTGAGGTCGACACCGTCATGTACGCCGTAGTAGGCGAACGGCGTCAAGCGGTGTTGCTCGATCGCGTCCCATAGCCGGAGTTCCGCCGCGATGCGGTCACCGAACCAATGCAGGATGGACAGATCATCGGTGCGCTCTGGAGTCGCGGTGAGTCCGAGCATCTGCACCGGTTCCAAATGATCCATGATCACGCGATACGAAGGCGCCGCTGCATGGTGAAATTCGTCGACGATGATGACGTCGAAGTGGTCTGGTGCAAGGTCTTCGAGTGGCCTAGCGCGCAGCGTCTGCACCGACGCGAACACATGCTCGAACTCTGTGGGTTTTGCACCGCCAACCCACAGTTCGCCGAAGGAGTAGTCGCGAATCGCGTGTCGGAAGGTTGCCAGACTCTGAGCGAGGATCTCTTGGCGATGCGCGACGAAAAGGAGCCGGGCTCGCGGCATTCTCTCGCGGAGCCGCGCGTAGTCAACGGCCGCCATGACGGTCTTGCCGGTGCCGGTGGCCGAGACCAACAGATTGCGGTGGTAGCCACGTTCCCGCGACAACTCGATCAGCTCGAGCATGCGTTCCTGAAACGGCTCGAGCCGAATCTCAATGGGGCTGATCACGATGCTGTCGTCGGTGGGCCTCTTCGACCGTGCCATCGCGGCCTCGAAGTCTTTGCGAAGGTACGGCAAGAACTCTCCACCGACCCAGTAGGTCTGAAAGACCGCGCGGATCTTCTCGAGGACGTCGGCGTTGCGGGCGGCAGACACCCGCACGTTCCACTCCATGCCTGGTCCCTGCGCCGAGTGCGTCAAGTTGGATGACCCGACGTATGCCGTGTGGTGGCCGCTATTGCGGTAGAAGATCCAGGCTTTGGCGTGTAGCCGCGTGAGTGACACGTCGTAGGAAACGCGGACCTCGGCTCCGATGCTGGCCAACATGTCCAGCGCAGCGGCTTCGGTTGAACCGGTGTAGGTCGTCGTCAGAACGCGCAGCGTTTTGCCCTCTGAGCAATGCTTCGTCAACGCCGGCATTAACGGGACCAGTCCGCTCTTGCGGATGAAGGCCATCACGAGATCGATGGAGTCAGCCGAGTCGATCTCCGCGACCACCTGCCGACCGACTCGAGGCTCACCCGGCGCGTTCGTGAGAATGGTGGTGTCGAGCAACGGGATAAGCGGCCGCGAGGCGGTGCTGACACGGCCATCGGGACGTCGCTGACCAACGCTGGCCAGAATCTCACCGGGCGGCAGCGGCTGATCCAATGCCTCGGCGGCGCGTGGCGTGCTTCCGGCGAGTACGTCGAGCATCTGCCGGGCGATCTCGATCCCCGTGGTCACCCGATTCTCCTCGGGAATCAGCTCGATGACCCGTTGCAGTTGCACCCCCACCAGCCGGGCGATGCGATCGGCAGCTTCGGCGGGCCGCAATGCCTTGACGTCTGCTAGCCCACCGCTGATTCCCTTCAGGCGATCAGCTAGCGCCTCTGTGACAACGTCTTCGTACAGTCCGACCGTCAGCTCGTCAGTCACGGGTCACAGTGTGCCGCAGCGTCATCGCCGAGCGTGCCGAGCCGGCCGACGTGTCGGCCAGCAATTGGCCGCCCGTAAGGTGTTGGCCGTGGAGCTGTTGCACTCAGGGAAAGTTCGTGACGTCTATGCCGACCGTGGGGACCTGGTGCTTGTTGCCAGCGACCGCGTCTCCATCTACGACGTCGTCCTGCCCACGCCCATCCCCGACAAGGGCAAGATCCTCACCCAGCTCTCCCTCTGGTGGTTCGACCAGCTCGCCGACGTCGCACCCAACCACATCCGCTCCGCCACCGACGTGCCGCAGGAGTGGGCGGGTCGCGCCGTCCGCTGCGAGCGCCTCCGCATGATCATGGTCGAGTGCATTGCCCGGGGTTACCTCGCCGGCTCCGGCATCAAGGATTACAAGAACGACCGCGCCATCGCCGGCAACCCGCTTCCCGAGGGGCTCGCCGAAGGGTCGAAGCTGCCGCAGCCGATCTTCACGCCCTCCACCAAGGTGGCGCCCGGCGAAGGGCATGACGAAACCATCACCTACGACGACGTCGTCGCCCAAGAGGGCCCCGACGTAGCGGGCGAGCTCAAGCGCATCACCCTCGAGGTCTACCGCCGCGGGTCGGAGATCGCCCTCACCCACGGAATCATCATCGCCGACACTAAGATCGAGGTCGGCTTCGGCGAGCGCGGCATCACGATCGCCGACGAGCTGCTGACCCCCGACTCGAGCCGCTTCCTTCAGGCCGACGAGTGGTCGCCCGGCAACCCGCCGCGCTATCTCGACAAGCAGTTTCTGCGGGACTGGTCGGCCACCGAGAAGGCCGACTGGAACCGCACCGCCCCCGGCCCGGAGATTCCCGAGCACGTCGTCGAGGCGACCCGCAACCGTTACGTCGAGGTCTACGAGAAGCTGACCGGCGACCGCTGGCGCTGAGGCTACGGCCGGGCCGGTAACCACCAGAGCCACGACGACGAACGCTGCCGCGGTGTCTGCCACCCGGCCGGCCTCGTCATCAGGTGGGCGCCGTATCCGCATCCCGCCATCGCTACGAGCAGGCCGGTCCAGCCGCCGGCCACGATGATCAGCGGCGCCGCGGCCAGCAGCAACGTGGCCACGAACACGTGCCATGGCCGGCGCGGGCGGGTCAGCCTGTCGATCCGGCGGGCGAACCGTTGATCGGCCCGAAGCTGGTTCACCATGCCGTCGAATGCGTACTTCTCCTGGGGGCCCAACATTGCGCCCGGCTACCCGGCCGTCGGCCCGAGTAACGTGGGCCGCCGGACCTCATCGACCTACTCTCAGAACATGGACTACGGCCACGAGATCGAGTTCGGCACCTTCCTGACGCCGGCCAACGACCCGCCCGAGGCGGCGGTGCTGCGGTCCCGGCTCAGCGAGGAGCTCGGCTACGACCTCGTGACCTTCCAGGACCACCCGTACCAGCCGGGCTTCCACGACACCTGGACCCTGCTGACCTGGATCGCAGCGCAGACCGAGCGGATCCGGCTGGCCGGCAACGTCCTCAACGTCCCGATGCGGCCCGCGCCCGTGCTGGCCCGCGCGTCCGCCTCGCTCGACCTGCTCTCCGGCGGCCGTTTCGAGCTCGCTCTGGGCGCCGGCGGCTTCTGGGATGCGATGGCGGGGATGGGCGTCGCCCGGCGTACGCCCGGTGAGTCGGTCGAGCAGCTCGGCGAGGCGATCGACGTGATCCGCGAGCTGTGGCGGGCCGACGAGCGCTCGGCGACCAAGTATGAGGGAACGTATTACCAGCTCAAGGGTGCGAAGCGGGGTCCGCGGCCGGCGCACGACATCCCGATCTGGCTGGGTGCCTACAAGCCGCGGATGCTGCGGCTCGTGGGGGAGAAGGCGGACGGCTGGCTGCCCTCGCTGTCGTACCTCAAGCCGGGCGACCTGGAGCGGGGCAACGACATCATCGACGCCGCGGCCAAGGATGCCGGCCGCGATCCGCGCGAGATCCGGCGGCTGCTCAACGTCTCCGGCGACCCGGCCAAGCCCTCCGCGCAGTGGGTCGAGGAGCTGCTTGCGCTGGTGCTCAGCAACGGCATCGGCACGTTCAT
>NZ_JBFAZH010000268.1:0-7900 GCF_040681735.1 Actinoplanes sp. NPDC051633
GCCCATCGGCGCGGTCCCGCTGCGGGCGCCGGCGCTGGTCTCCCACCCGGCGCCCGGGTGCGGCTCCGGGTCGCGGCGCCTGATCCGGGCCGCCACCGACGCGGGCGACGCGAGGTCGCGGGAGGCTGGGCCGGAGAGCCGTTTCGAACTCGCGCCGGTCAGCACACCGCCCTCCACCAGGCCCTTGAGCGTGGTGAGGTCGTGCTTGAGCAGACGGGTCAGCGTCTCCTGACCGTGCCGGTCGCCCGGCATCAGATAGGCGATGTCCGCGTCCAGCTGCGCGACCACCTGGGTACGGGTCTCGCCCACCGGCCGCAGCGTGATGGTCTCGCTCAGGCGAGGGCCCTCGGTGGTGGCCCAGGAGACGCGCTCGTCCAGGGACAGCTCGGTGATCTGCGCGTCGAACTCCCGCCGTTTGCCGTCCAGGTCCATGACCCAGTGGGTCCGGCCCGAGCCGATCGGGGTCACCTGCTCGACCCCGGTCATGAAGCGCGGGTAGTTCTCGAACACGGAGATCTGCTCGTAGACAGTGTGCAGCGGCGCGCCGACCTCGATGGTTTGCTGAACCAAACTCATGTGACAGAGAGTACGGACGCAAGCACGGCTCGCGTTTGGTTTCCTTCAGACCCGCAGCAGGTACTGCCAGTGTCCGACCTCGCCGGCGTACCGGGCATCACTCGCGGCGACCAGCGGCACTCCGGCTTCGCGCAGCCGGCCGACCATCCGCAGCGACGGGCTGCGCCACGCCTCGCTGACCTCCACCGCGGTGCCCGTGGTCCGGCAGGCGTCGGCGAGGTGGTCGAGCGCCTCGGTGGACAGCACGCCGTCGTCCACGCCCATCTGCTGCAGCAGGCTGAGCGGGCGGGCGAGCTGGGTGGGCACGTACCGGGAGGCGCGCTCCAGGCCCTTGACCGTGGCGGTGACGACGATCTCGGCCACGCCGGCCTCCGTCAGGACGCCGGCCGCGATCAGCGAACGGACCTCGCGCGGGCCGAGCGGGCCGTCGTCGGTGGGCAGCCGGGTGACCGCGACGGACAGCGCCTCGAGGTGGCCGAGGTCGGCGGCGGGCCAGGCCAGCCAACCGTCCGGCTGGACGACCTCCACCTCGGCCGCGATGCGCAGGTTCAGCTCGGTGCGACGCCGGGCCCGGCGCACGGCATCGGCGTACGCGGGCAGCCACGTGGTGTCCTTGCCGACCTGGTCGGCGAAGGTGACGGCGGCCAGCCCGGCGCGGTCGGCGGCCGAGACGATCACGCCGATGCTGTCCCGCCCGGCCGCGAAGCCGGTGTGCACGTGCGCGTCCACGGTCAGGTCGAGCGTGCCGCCCGCCGTGATGAATCCCTGCTCTGCGCCCACGATCCCGCTCCCGGCCTTGAAGTGCTGCTCGTCTGGGCCTAAGAGTCGGTCGCCGGTGGTGTGAACCGAGTACTGCCGCCGGTGCAGACCGGTTAGCGCGCCGGAAATTTCTCAGAGCTTGAAGGCGCCGACCAGGGTACGCAGCTCCTCGGCGGCCCGGGCGACCTCGCCGCTGGCCTCCCGGGTCTGGTTCACGCCCTGCACGGCGGACGCGCTCGCGTTCGACACGTCGGCGATGTTGGCCGCGATCCGGCTGCTGCCCGAGGCCACCTCGCTGATGCTGCGGCTCATCTCGGCGGTGGTCGCGGTCTGCTCCTCGACTGCGCTGGCGATCGTCGTCTGGTAGTCGTTGATCTTCGCGATGACCTCGCTGATCCGGCTGATCACCTCGACCGCGCCGCTGGTGTCCTGCTGGATCGCGTTGACCCGCACGCCGATGTCCTCGGTCGCCCGGGCGGTCTCCTGCGCCAGGTCCTTCACCTCGCTGGCCACCACCGCGAAGCCCTTGCCCGCGTCGCCGGCCCGGGCCGCCTCGATCGTCGCGTTGAGCGCCAGCAGGTTCGTCTGCTCGGCGATCGAGGTGATCAGCTTGATGACGTTGCCGATCTCCACCGACGACTCGCCGAGCTGCCGGACGGTGTCGGTGGCGCGGGCCGACTCGGAGACCGCCACCGCCGCGATCTGCGCGGCCTCGCTGGTGTTGCTGGAGATCTCACGGATCGACAGGCCCATCTCCTCGGAGCCGGCCGCCACGGTCTGCACGTTGCGGGAGATCTCCTCGGCCTCGGCGGAGGCGGAGGTGCTCTGCGCGTCGGTGTCGTTGGCCGACTCGGCGATCCGCGCGGCCACCGAGGAGAGCTGGTTCGCCGATTTGGCCAGGGAGTCCGCGTTGCCGCCGATGCTCAGCATCGACTTGTGCAGCGCCTCGAGGGCGCCGTCCAGACCGGCGGCCATCCGGCCGACCTCATCCCGCGAGGTGACGCCGCTGCGTGCGGTCAGGTCGCCCTTCGCCAGCGAGTCGATCACCTGGCCGAGCCGGCGCACGGGCCGCAGGATCGAGCGGGCCAGCGGCACCGAGAGGCCGATCAGCAGAAGCAGACCCAGCGCGGTGAGCCCGCCACTGAGCCATTTGATCCGGCTCGCCGTCGCGCTCATGTCCGAGCGTTCCTGGGCGACCGCGGCGTCGACCTGCTCGCGCAGCACGTCGAGCTTGTCGTCCACCGCGTTGTTGCGCTCGGCGATCTGGCCGAGGTCGCGCAGCGCCGCCTCGCGGTCGCGCGCGGCCGCCGCGACGAAGTCCGTCGAGAAGCTGCTGAACGAATCCACATCCGGCCGCAGCGCCGCGAAGGTATCGGCGATCGCGGGCGGCAGACCGGTCGCCTCGACCGCGTCGGCTGCCTCGGTCGCGGACACCACGTCGTCGGCGACGTCGCCGGACACGTCCTGGCCGAGCGCCGCCCGGTACATGTCGACCTTGAGCTCCGACTCGCGGGTGTCCAGATGGTTCAGGGCGGCCACCGCCGTCTCCAGCTCGCGGACCACACCGGCCTGGCGGACCAGCTCGTCCTGGCCGACGCCGGTCACCACCCCGAGCGCGAGCAGAGCCACCACGCCGCTGAGCACGATAAGGCCCAGACGTTTCGCCACACCAAGTTCGGCCAATCGCGACATCCGTGTCTCCTCGGGGAGCGAGCATTGCCGGTGCCCCAATCTTTCAGCGCCACCCGGCCCTATGCGGTCGTTTCGTGGGATTCGGCCCGCAACTGTCCTGCACTTGCGGCGCACCGGCGCGACATCCCGTACTCGGCAGCCTTTGGTGGTGAGCACGCGCCCGCGTGCCGGGAAGGAAGCACATGAAGGCCCGACATCGCATCGCCTCCGCGCTATTCGCCTTGACCTCTCTCACCGGCCTCACGGCCGCCGTCAGCGCTCCGGCCACCGCGGCCGTGAAGATCGCCGGCACCGGGTACGCCAAGACCAACGGCACGATGCTGAACATGCGCACGCTGCCCTCCGCCTCGGCCGCGGTCGCCGGGCGCCTGCCGGACTCCAACCGGCTCCTGATCGTCTGCCAGGTCCGCGGCCAGAGCGTCAGCGGCACGGTGCGCACCACGAACCTCTGGGACAAGCTGGTCAACGGCTACTGGGTCGCCGACGCGTACGTGTCGCGCGCCGTCTTCCCGATCCCGACCTGCCCGTCCACCTCGGCGCCCCGCTCCTGGATGCGGCCGGTGAACGCGACTCTGGTCAGCGGATTCCGCACCCCGGTACGCCCGGCGCACGACGGCGTCGACCTGGGCGCCGCGCGCAACACCCCGATCAGGGCCGCCACCTCCGGCACCGTGATCCGCGTGGTGTGCAACGCTTCCACGAACAACTGCGACGTGGACGGCAGCCGCTCGGTCTCCGGCTGCGGCTGGTACGTCGAGGTGCAGCACGCCCTCAACTACGTGACCCGCTATTGCCACATGGTGCGCCGGCCGTCCGTCGTGGTCGGTCAGCGGGTGGTGACCGGTCAGCTGCTCGGCTTCGTGGGCAGCTCCGGCTCCTCCTCCGGACCGCACCTGCACTTCGAGGTGCACGCCGGCACGCCCGCCACCCGGGCCAACGCGGTCGACCCGATCAGGTTCATGATCGCCCGCGGCGCCCCGCTCGGATAGCGGACGGCAAACGCCCCGCCGCCAATCCCTTGTGGAATTGGCCGGCGGGGCCGTTTGCCGTGCCGTGTCTACTCTTCCGGCGGCCGCAGCGTGCGGGTCAACTCCTCGACGACCGCGTCGGTCGGCGATGCCGCCTCCCGGTTTGCCGCCTGGAGCTCGCGATAGACCTCCTCGCGATGCACCCGCACGTCCTTGGGTGCCTGAATGCCGAGCCGGATGACGTCACCCCGGGCCTCGAGCACGGTGATGACGACGTCGTCGCCGATCATCACGCTCTCGCCGGCCTTCCTGGTCAGCACGAGCACCCTTCGCCCCTTTCCATCCGTGGACAGGAGTTGACTGTGGACTCGTCCCCCACCGCCGGTGGAGGACCACCCGCCGGTAGCTCAGTTCTTCTTGGACAGGATGGCGCGCACCGGCATGTCGGTGCCCGAGAGCACCACCTGGCAGGCCATCCGGTTGACCGTGTTGATCACGATCGGCGCCATCAGGTTGGCCGCGGTGGCGTCCTGGCCGGCCGTGATCACCAGCATGGTGATCAGGTCGTCGACGTCCGGGTAACCGAGCAGCGCGAGCGACTCGTCCGGGATCTCCGGCGTGTAGTTCTCGAAGAACGGCTCCGGCGGCACGACGAGGAACCGCAGCTCGGGGTTGTCCAGCGAGGTGAAGGCGTAGAGCAGGCCCTCCTCGTTGAGCCGCACCAGGGCGAACTTCCGGTGCGCTGGAAAGCCCGGCATGGGCGCGGCCATGTGGATGATGGGAATCGTCGTGATCATGCGGTCCTCGAGCGGTCGGGAGACTGCCTGTGTGCTGCTCATGGTCACCTCAAGAAATCGATGAGCGAGGGCTGGATCACCTTGGCCGAGGCGGCCAAAGCTGCCTGGTACGACGTCTGCTGAAGCTGCATCTCCATGATCGTTTTCGGCAGGTCGACATCCTCGATATCGGACAGCTGCGACGTCACGGTCAGCAATCGATCCTGAGCGGACTGCTTCATCTGCTCAAGCCGATTGTAACGAGCGCCTACATCCGAAAGAGTGGTTTTCACGAGATTGTGCGCGGCGTCAAGCTTCTCCAGGTTCGCGGCAGTCGCATCCGTGTCACCCGCCCGGATGCTGTCGGCGACATCCTTCAAAACCTTGAAGAGCTGGGCATCTCCCTCGCCGAAGGCCTCCGGACCGGTCGCGTCGACCCGCACCTTCTGGCCGGCTCCCACGGTGCGGGCGGTCTGGCCGGCGTCACCCTGATAGGTGCCGTCGGCCGTGTACGCCGCCTCCCCCGTGGTCGACCCGCCGAACACCGGACGATCCAGATACTTCGCGTTGGCGTATCCGACCAGCGTATTGCGAATCTGATCGATTTCGGACGCCAGAGCCTCGTTCGATGAGGGGTCGTTCCCGCCCTGGTTCAGGCCGCGCACGACCAGGTCGCGCGCCGAGATGACCCGCGAGGAGACGTTGGACAAGGTGTTGTCCAGGGTGCCCAGCCACCCGAGCCCGTCGTCGGCGTTGCGCGAGTACTGCTGGCTGGCACGCGCCTCGCCGCGCAGCTGCAGCGACGAGACGGTGCCGGTCGGCGAGTCCGACGGGCGGTTGATCGTCTTGCCACTGGAGAGCTGCTGCTGGATCTTCTCGCCCTTCGCGATGTTGCGCTGAAGGTTGGCCAGCACCCGGGTGTGGATGCTGCCCTCGGTGACTCGTCCACCGCTGATCGCCATGATTTACCCCTTACCTTCCGACCAGTCCGGTGCGGTTGATGAGCTGGTCGAGCATCGAGTCGATGGTGGTCAGCACGCGGGACGCCGCTTCGTACCCGCGCTGGTAGGTGAGCAGGTTGGTCATCTCCTCGTCGAGGTTGACGCCGGACTGCGCTTCGCGGGACGCGTCCACCTGCTCCGTGACGGTGGCCTGGATGTCGGCACGCCGGCTCGCGGCCTGCGCGGTGACGCCGAGCTGGCCGATCATGCCCTGGTACTCGCGGTCCGGACCGTCCACCGCCTCGCCGAGGTCGGCCATCCGGTCCGCGATCGAGTTGTCCAGGGAGTCCGCGGCCGTGCCGGTGGCCACCTTGTCCGGGTCGGTGACCGCCAGCCGGATGTTGCCGGCGTTGACGGTGCCGCCGTCGACGCTGGTGAAGAAGTCCAGCCCGGTGCTGCCGTCCTTGCTGAACCCGCTGCTGTGCAACGTGTTCACCTTGTCCGCCAGATTCTTCGCGACCGAGTCGAGGGCGTCGGAGATGGCCGGGATCATCACGCCGAGCGTGTCCTGCACCGCGCCCATCACGCCGCCGGCCTTCACCGGTGTCTTCGTGTCGGACCAGCGCAGCGACACCGGGTCGGCGGTCTGGTCCTCGAGCCGGTTGGCGCCGCCCACCTCCAGCTTGCGGGTGGTGAACTCGCTGACCAGAGTGGAGTTGTCGACGAACACGTCGACGGCGCCGTTCGCCCGCGCCGACGCGGTCGCGCCGGTCAGCTCGGAGAGCCGCATCACCTGCAGGTCGCGCCGGTCCTCGAGCTCGTTGACGGTCAGCCCGGACGCCTTCGCCTTCACGATGCTGTCGTTCAGCTGTGCGACGTTGGCGGCCATGGTGTTCACCTCGTCGGCGTAGGCCGACAGCTGCGTCTTGGTCACCGACCACTGCCCGGCCAGACTGGCGTGGGCGGTGTTCAGCCCGTCGGCCACCGTCGAGCTCTGCTGCAGCAGCGTCGAGCGGGTCGCGGCCAGCTGCGGATTGTTGGCGACGTCGTTCCAGCCGCCCCACATGTCGTGCAGCTGAGCGGCCAGCGCGGTGTCGCCCGGCTCGGCGAAGACGTCCTCGATCGCGTTGTACGCCGCGGTTTGCGTGGTGAGGTAGGAGCTCTTGCCGTGCTCGGTGCGGCCCCGGTTCTCCAGGAACTCGTCGCGCAGCCGCTGCACGTCGGACACCGCGACGCCGGTGCCCAGCCCGTCGGTCTTCGCGTACATCGCCGGCGAGATCGACCCCACCTGGGACTGCATCTCGGCGCGCTGCCGGGTGTATCCCTCGGTGTTCGCGTTCGCGATGTTCTGACCCGTGACGTCGAGGGCGCGACGTTGCGCGTAGAGCGAGGTCAGTGCGGTGTTGATGCCCCCGAAGCTGCTTGCCATCAGATCGCCTCGTCCACCAGGCTCGGGCGGCGCACGCCGCCGGTGACGGTCTGTCCCTGCCGGCCATACGTTTCCACGGTTCCGGCGAACGCGAGCATCGTTTCGCGAGCTGCCCGCTGGCCGGCCGTGAGCAGGTCGCGGTTGGCCTCGGCCATGCCGCTGATCTCGGAGGTCAGGGTGAGGAACGCCTTGCGGTGCTGGTGCAGCAGCTCGGACCAGGGCGACGGCGCCGCGTCGGCCAGCTCGCCCAGCGACGCCTCGGCCGGCAGGCCGAGCTCGATGGCCACGGCCTGCGCGTACGCCGCACGAGCCACTTCGGTCTGCCGGATCTGCTCGAGCACCACTTCCACTTCGCGGGTGGCGTGCGCCAGCCAGCGCGACCGGTTCGCCGCCAGCAGCAGCTGCTCCTCCTCCAGCTTGAACAGCAGGAGCTCGAGCAACTCACGAGATCGCCACAGGACGCTGGACAGGTCGGTCAGACTCACGCCGATCCTCCTTTGAATCGTTCACCGGACAGGTCGGCATCCGGAGCGTGGCTCTGAGGTTTTGGGGGCCATCGGGTTGCGAGCCGGTGCGGCTCGGCCCTCGGTCCAGCGCGAGGCGGCGGCGGGGTGGCGGACAGCGTTTTCGGTCGTTTCCCAAACAGGTGCGAACAAGTCTCGGATACTTCTCATAACTGACGGCAACCGTCCGATCACTCAGGACGTAAGCCAAGGGCCCACGGACGGGCCCTGATCTGGACCCCATCAAGGAGGAAAC
>NZ_JBFAZH010000269.1:0-7874 GCF_040681735.1 Actinoplanes sp. NPDC051633
AACAACACAAATGTTGTCATACCAACGTTTTTAAAACATTTTAATTCTTTGAGTTATTTCTATATAGTATCAAGACAAGAAGAAACTCGTTTTCACGGTTCAACCCCCGCAGCAGCCAGGGCAGGAACAGCCCGACCGCGGACAGCAGTCCGACGGCGGCGACGAACGCGCCACCGACGGCGGCGAGCAGGGCGTACGGCGCGTCGCTGAGCCCGTACCAGATCCCCGCGCAGCCCGTGGCGCACAGCGCCAGCGACCCGGCGCGGCGCACCGCGGTGGTCCGCCGTGCGGTCACCTGGTCGTCGACCGGCCGCAACGCCTCCAGCGGCGTGATCCGGTTGGCGCGGCGGGCCGGCAGCACCGCCGACAGGACGGCGACCGCGACGCCCACGGCCGCGAGGACCAGGATCTGACGCACCGGGATCGCCAGTGTCTCCCCGATCGCGGCGGCGATCACCGCGGCGGCGCCGACGCCGAGCCCGATCCCGAGCACCGCACCGACCACGCCGATCGCGGACGCTTCGACGAGCAGGCTGCGCCGGATCTGGGTGCGGCCGGCGCCGACCGCCCGCAGCAGCCCGATCTGGCGGCGGCGCTGGGCGACCAGGATCAGGAACGTGTTCACGATGATGATTCCGCCGACGAGCAGCGCGATCGCGCCGAACACGAGCAGCAGCAACTGGAGGATGAACACACCGCTGGTGTTCTCGGTCAGCTTGCGACGGCCGAACTCGTCGGCGGTCTCCACCCGGCTGCCCGTGGCCACCGCCCGGACCCGCTCGGCGAGGCGTTCGGCCGAGACCTCGCCGGTGCCGATGACCAGGACCTCGGTCTGCAGCGAGGTGTGGATGGAGTCGGCGGCGGAGTAGAACGACGGGTGCACGAAGGACGACTGCGCCAGCCCGGTCACCAGCGAGGTGCCCTCGTGGGTGAGCCCGGTGACGGTCAGGGTCGCCGACGAGCTGCTGTCGTTGATGGTGATCCGGTCCCCGATGCCCAGGTTCAGTTGCTGCCCGGTGACGGTGCCGAGCACGATCTCGTCCGGTCTCGCCGGCCACCGCCCCTGCGCCAGCTGGGTCCACCACAGCTTCGGATCATCCGGCACCGACTGCTGCTGCACCCATTCCGACGAACCGGTGACCCGGCCGTGGGAGAGGTTGACCAGGTCCGCGGTGCTGACGCCCGCGACCCCGCGGACCCGATCGACCAGGGCGGCGTGCGCGCCCGGTTCGTTGAGGTCGGCGGTGACCACGACGTCCACGTTCTTCGTGCGCGCGATGATGCCCCGCTCGATGGTCGCGCTCTCGCTAGCGACGACGGTCACGGACGCGACCAGGAAAGCGACGCTGAACATGATGGCGACGACCACCGACACGTACCGCCGCGGGTGCCGGCGCAGCTCCGCCACGGCGTTGCGGGCCAGCGGATACCGCGACGGCCGGCCGGTCCCGGCGAGGGCGCTCATGCGGCCAGGCTCCGCATCGCGTCGAGCACCGTGTCGGCGCTCGGGCGGTCGAGCTCGTCGACGAGCCGGCCGTCGCTCAGCAGCAGTGCCCGGTCGGCGTAGGAGGCGGCGATCGGGTCGTGCGTCACCATCACCACGGTCTGGCCGTGCTCCCGGCAGGACGTGCGCAGGAAGTTCAGCAGGGTCGCCGCCGTGCGGGAGTCCAACGCGCCGGTCGGTTCGTCGGCGAACAACACGTCGGGCTCGGTGACCAGGGCCCGCGCGATGGCGACCCGCTGCTGCTGGCCGCCGGAGAGCTCACTCGGGCGGTGGTCGAGGCGGTCGCGAATCTGCAGCTCGTCGACCACGTGGGCGAGCCGCGGCGGCTCCACCCGCCGGCCGGCGAGCTCGAGGGGCAGCAGGATGTTCTGCGCCGCGGTCAGGGTCGGGACGAGGTTGAACGACTGGAACACGAATCCGATCCGGTCCCGGCGTACCCGGGTCAGGTCCCGATCGGTCAGTGCCGTGATGTCTCGCTCGCCGATGAAGACGCGCCCGCCGCTGGGCCGGTCGAGCCCGGCCAGGCAGTGCATCAGGGTCGACTTGCCCGAGCCGGACGGCCCCATCACGGCGGTGAACGTACCCCGTCCGAAGTGGACAGTGACGTCCCGCAGGGCCCGCACCGCCGTGTCACCGGAACCGTATGTCTTGGTCAACCCGAACGCGGCCGCCGCCGCGTCCTGCGGCGGTCGGGGATCGGCCGGTGGCCGGGGATCAGCGGTGTGGCCGCGTACGTTCATCGTGGTCCCGTCCTGTCGCGAGCATGAAAGCCGCCGTCGTCCTGCGGCGGCCGGCTCACGGTATGCGGGCCGCGGGCCTCCGCAGATCGACCCGTGGGCCGGTCGCGGGCGGTGCGGGCTACGACCGTGGTGGCAGTTCCGGCCCGGCCGGGCCGGCGAGACCGGTCTGGAAAGCGAACAGGACCAGGGCCACCCGGTCACGGCAGTGCAACTTCGACAACAGGTTCCCGATGTGGGTTTTCACGGTGCCCTCGGCCATGTGCAGCCGGGCCGCGACCTCGGCGTTGGTCGCGCCGGCCGCGATGGCCTGCAGCACCTCGGTCTCGCGGGGCGTCAGCAGCTGCAGCCGTTCGTCGGGCCGCGCGGACGGATCCGGCAGCGCGCCGCCGAGGTGGGCCAGCAACCGCCGGGTGGCCGACGGCGCGACGACGGCGCCGCCGCCGGCGACCGCCCGGACGGCCGATCGCAGCTCCTCCTGCTTGGCATCCTTGAGCAGGAATCCCGCCGCGCCGGCCCGCAGCGCCGCGAACACGTACTCGTCGAGGTCGAACGTGGTCAGGATCAGGACCCGGGCCGGGTGGCCGAGGCGGGTCAGCTGCCTGGTCGCCTCGACCCCGTCCAGCAGCGGCATCCGGACGTCCATCAGCACGACGTCAACCCGGGTCTGCCGTACGGCGGTGACGGTGGCCAGGCCGTCGCCCGCCTCGCCGACGACGGTCAGGTCGTCCTCGGCTTCCAGCATCATGCGCAGCCCGTCGCGGACGAGCCGCTGATCGTCGGCGAGGAAGACCGACACACTCATGCGCCGGCACCGCTGTCACGGGCCGGATGGTGCACCGATGGCACCGGCAGCACCGCGCGCACCTCGAAACCGCCGCCGGCGCGCGGACCGTGGCTCAGGGTGCCGTCGTGCAGCTGTACCCGTTCCCGCATCGCCACCAGCCCGGTGCCGTGGCCGTCCGAGGCCGCGGCGTCGCCGCGGCCGTCGTCGCCCACGTAGACCGCGACTTCGCCGTCGGTGACGGTGATGGCGACCTCCGCGCGGGCGGCCGGGCCGGCGTGCCGGAGCACGTTCGTCAGGCCTTCCTGGACGATCCGGTACACCGTCAACCCGGCCAGCGGGCCCACACCGTCCCGGTCGCCCCGGACGCACAGCTCGGCCCGGCCGTCGAGCCGGGCCACCAGATCGCCGACGTCGTCGAGCCCGACGGCCGGCCGGTAGACGGCCTCCGGCGCGCGCTCGTGCCGGCGCAGCATCGCCACCACCCGGCGCAGCTCGTCGAGCGCCTCCCGCGAGGTGTCGGCGATCACCGTCAGGACCTCCGCCGACCGGTGCGGCTGACGCGCCGCCATCGCCCGGCCGCCCTCGGCCTGCACGGCGATGACCGCCAGCGAGTGCGCCACGAGGTCGTGGATCTCACGGGCCACCTCGTGGCGTTCGTCGTCGGCGGCGCGGCGGACCGCGCGTTCCCGCTCGGCCAGCTCCAACCGCTGCCGTTCGGCGCCGTCCCGCTCCCGCTGCACCTGGAGCTCCTCGCGCTCCCGGGCCTGCCGGCCGGCGACGAACGCGGCGATGACGACGGCGCCGTAGCCGCCGACCGCCAACACCCAGCCGGTCAGGGTCGGTGGTTCCGGATGGGCGGTCAGCCACCGGGCCGGCCCGACCACCGCTCCGATCAGGCCCACCGCCAGCGCGGCCCGGGCCGCCCGGATCGTGGACCAGCGAGCCAGGCTGTGCACCATGATCGGCACGGCCACGACCGACGCCGTCGGATCCGGCAGCACCACGACGTGAACCGCGGCCGCGACGCCCGACGCGGCCAGCGCCGGCCACGGGTAGGCCCGGCGCAGCACCAGCGGGGCACACATCGCCACGACGAGCGCCGCGTTGGGCAGGCGCGGGTAGACGGCGACGCCGAGCACGGCCAGCCCCACGGCGAGCCGGGCGTCGCGCAGCATCCGGCCGGCCGGATTGGTGGCGTGCAGCAGCCGGTGGGCGGCGAAGCGGTGTGGAGAAGACATGGCGCATATCACCGTAGACGCGACCGGAGCCCCCGACATCCGACTACGGTCGCAGTCAGCCGCCCTCCGGCTCAGCCGCCGGGGTCAGTCGTCCGCGGAGCCGGGACTGATCAAACCCGTCTCGTAGGCGACGACGACGGCCTGCACCCGGTCGCGCAGGCTGAGCTTGCCGAGGATCCGGGCCACGTGCGTCTTCACGGTCGCCTCCGACAGATGCAGGGCGGCCGCCAGCTCGGCGTTGCTCAGGCCGCGGGCCAGCATGCGCAGCACCTCCGTCTCCCGCGGGGTCAACGCGGCCAGGTCGCGGTGCAGGGTCGCCGCCTGCGGGTCGCGGCGGGCGAAGCGACGCACCAGGCGGCGGGTGATCGCGGGGGCGAGCAGCGCGTCGCCGTCCTGCACCATGCGCACGGCCGCCACGAGGTGCTCCGGCGTCACGTCCTTGAGCAGGAAGCCGCTGGCCCCGGCCGCGAGCGCGGCGTACACGTACTGGTCCAGGTCGAAGGTGGTGAGGATGATGATCCGCGGTGCTCCGTCCACCCCGGCCAGGATGCGGCGGGTCGCCTCCAGGCCGTCGAGTTCCGGCATGCGCACGTCCATCAGGACCACGTCGGGGCGGGTACGCCGGACCGCGGCGACCGCCTCCGCACCGTTCGCCGCCTCGGCCACCACCTCGACCCCGCCGGCCGTGAGGATCATCCGGAACCCGGTGCGGACCAGCGCCTGATCGTCGGCGACCACCACCCGTACCGTCACGCCGCCTCCAGCGGTATCAGCGCCTCGACCCGGAAGCCGGCGCCGGGCCGGGCCTCGGCGAGCAGCGTCCCGCCGTACACCGACAGCCTTTCCCGCAGGCCGATCAGGCCGCGCCCGCTCGTCAGGCCGACAGGCGCCGCCGCGGTGGGCTCGGTGTTGCCGACCTCGATCCGCAGCGTCTCCGGCGTGTACTCGACGACGACCGTGCCGGCCGCGTCCGGCGCGTGCCGCACCATGTTCGTCAGCGCTTCCTGCACCACGCGGTAGGCGGTCAACCCGATGCCGGACGCCACGGGGCGGTGTTCGCCGCAGACGGTCAGCCGGACCGCCACCCCGGCGTCGCGCATGCGGCCCACCAGCGCGGGCAGGTCCTCCACGCCGGGCTGCGGATCCTCCGGCCGCCCGGCCTCCGGCTCGGACAGCAGGCCCATGACGTGCCGCAGCTCGGTCAGCGCGGACCGGCCCGCCGACTCGACCGCGAGCAGCGCCTCCCGGCTCTGCTCCGGCTCGGCGGCGAGCACGGCCCGGGCCGCGCCCGCCTGGATCACCATCACGCTCACATGATGGGTCACGACGTCGTGCAGTTCGCGGGCGATGCGCGACCGCTCACCGGCGACCGCGTCGTGCAGCGCCTGCTCCTGAGCGCGTGCCTCGGCGTCGAGCCGCTGCCGGTCCTCGCCCGCCCGGCGCCGCCACACGTGGTGGCCGCCCGCGGCCGCGACCAGCGGCGCCAGGAGGATGAAGGGCAGGTAGTCGGCGGGCACCGCGATCAGCATCAGCCCGCGCAGGACGGTGACCAGCAGCGCCGCCACCGGCACGGTCGCCATCGCCGGCAGCCGGTAGGGACTGTGCGCAGCCGCGCTGTAGACGGCGACCAGGCCGGCGAGCACCACACACGGGTACAGGTTGGGCTGCTGCGGGCCTTCCGTGATCAGCACCAGCGACGCGGCGGCCATCGTCGTCCAGAGCACCGCGAGCGGGTACCGCCGGCGCAGGACCAGGGGCGCGCACAGGACGAACACCAGCAGCAGCGCGCCGAGGTCCGAGCCCGGCTGCGCCACCTCCGGGATCTCGGGAAGGGCCGGGAAGGGCTGCCGCGGGCGGGGAAGCGCCGCATCGTCGGTCGCGGCCTGATAGCAGGCGAGCCCGAGCGCGGCGGCCAGCGCGCCGTCGAGCAGCAGCGCCCGCCAGCCGGGTCTCGGCAGCGGCCGCGCCGCCACCAACCACGCCGCCACGAACCGTCTCATCGGCCCATTGTCGCTGCTGCCCGCCCACGCGGGCATCGGTCGCGGTGTGCAAGTCGACTACCTCTCAGGGATGACGCCGGCCCAGAGATCAGTCCCCGTGCCGACGCGCCCTGCGCGGCCGCGCTCCTACCGTCACCGGCATGACAGAACCCCTGATCACCCTGCGAGGGGTGACCCGCCGCTATGACGAGGGACCACCCGCCCTGCGTGACGTGTCGCTGACCGTCGAGGCGGGTGAGGCCGTCGCGGTGCTCGGCCCGTCCGGCAGCGGCAAGTCCACGCTGCTCAATCTGATCGCCGGACTGGACCGGCCGAGCGACGGCACGGTGACCGTCGCCGGCACGCGGATGGAGACGCTCGGCGAGGCGGCGTCGGCCCGGTTCCGGCGCGCACACGTGGGCCTGGTGTTCCAGTTCTTCAACCTGCTCGACGACCTGACCGTGCTGGACAACGTGCTGCTGCCGGCGCAGCTGGCCGGTGCGCCCGGACGGGCGGCGCGCGAGCACGCGGCCCGGCTGCTCGACTCGCTCGGCATCGCCCGGCACGCCGGCGCCTACCCGGGACGGCTCTCCGGCGGCGAACGCCAGCGCGTCGCCGTGGCCCGGGCGCTGATCAACCGGCCGGCGTTGCTGCTGGCCGACGAGCCGACCGGTGCGCTGGACACGGCCTCCGGCGAGGACGTCCGGCATCTGCTCAACGACCTGCACGCCGAGGGTCAGACCATCGTGCTCGTCACCCACGACGTCCGGCTGGCCGAGGCGTGCGCCACCCGCACGATCGGCATGCGCGACGGTCGCATCGATGCGGAAGTCGGGGCCGGGAGGTGAGCGGCCTCCGCGGAGTCATCCGATCAGGGATACGCCGGCGCCGGGTGCAGACCGGTGTCATCGGACTCGTGGCAGCGGCGGCCGTCACCGCGTCGGTGCTGGGCGCGGGACTGCTCGTGGCGTCCCGGGCGCCGTTCGACGACGCGTTCGCCGCCCAGCGAGGCGCGCACCTGTCCGTGCAGGCGGATCCGGTCTCGGCCACCCAGGCGCAGCTCCTTGACTCGGCGTCGGCGCTGGGCGTGGTCGCCGCCGCCGGCCCGTACCCCCTGCTGGTCGTCGCCGTCAACGGCCCGCAAGGCCTGCGCATGCCGTCGTTGACCGTCGTGGCCCGTCCGGACCCCGGCGGCGACCTCGACCGGCTCGAGCTGACCGGCGGCCGGTGGGCGTCCCGCCCGGACGAGATCGTGATGGGCAAGGGCGCGGTGCGCATGCCGATCGGCGCCCAGGTCACGACCGCCGGCGGCGCCGTGCTCACCGTGGTCGGCACGGCCACGTCGGTGAGCGCCACCGCCGGCGCGTGGGTGCTGCCGTCCGCCGTGGCCACGCTCGACGGGCCGGGCACCTCACACGGGTTGCTGATGGTGTATCGATTCGCGGCCGCCGGCACACCGGCCGAGGTCGAGGCCGGCCGCGCCGCCGTGGCCGCGAAGCTGCCGGCCGGTGCGGTCGTCGGCGCCCGCTCCTGGCTGGACGTGCGGCAGCACGCCGTCGAGGACGCGGCCGTCTTCGTGCCGTTCCTGGTCGCCTTCGCGCTGCTCGGCATCGTGATGGCGGTCCTGGT
>NZ_JBFAZH010000270.1:0-7860 GCF_040681735.1 Actinoplanes sp. NPDC051633
GATCGGGAGGGTTCCCGATCGCTACGGGATGTGCTTCGCCCGCATGGTGGTGGTGTCGAACCCATCGAGAAAGGCAACATCATGTCGCTCACCACAGAGCCCAGCGCCAAAGCCAAGTTCTCCATCGCCAACCACATCGGGCACGGGTTGGGAGTGCTCATCTCGGCCGGCAACGTGCTCATCGGGATCTCGCCCGGGGCCCGCGAGGGCGACGGCTACAACGGCAACGTCTGGGTCGCCTTCGTGGTGTTCGGCGCCATCGGCGTGGTGGCCCTGATCGCGTCGTGGATCACCAAGGCGAGCGCTCCCCGTCGCATCGGGGGCGTCGCCCTGGTGCTCGTGGGCGTGGCCAGTCTCGGAATCCTGTTCGTTCCCGACATCGGTACGGCCGGTCGCATCGCCAACTCTGTCGGTGCCCTGCTGCAATTCGGTGCGGCGGCGCTGATCCTTCTTCCGTCCCGCAAGAGCAAGTAGGTGTCACCGGCTCGCTAGCCGCCATATCCGCGTTTGAGCAGGAACTTGGCCCCGGCGTCGTAGCCACCGGTGTCGAGGAGCTCGAAGTCGAACGCGTCGGCGAGCCGGTTGGTGATGTTGAACGCCGTACAGACCGCCAGAGCATCCTGGATCTGCTGCCGGGACACCCCCGCCGCCAGGACCTCCCGCATGTCGCCGGCACTCACAGTCGCGTCGCGGGTCAGCTTGCCGAGCATCCGCAACGTGGCCCGCAGTCCCTCCTCGATCGGCGCCGACTCCAGATCGGTCAGCACAGCCTGCACCCGCGGCTTGTCCCGGTACGCCTGCGCGGCGGTCGCGGTGTGCGCGCCGATGCAGAACGCGGACTCATTGGCCTGGGACACGTATGCGGCCATGAGCTCGCGGTCGCCGACCGACCAGGCCGACTGTCCGCGCATCGCCTCCTGGGTGAACCTCTTCGCCGCGTTGCCGTAGAAGTCGGGGCGGTAGAAGACGAGTTTGGCGGCGTCCGGCAGCGGGTGGCCGGAGAACAGGCGGATCATCGTGAACAGCAGCTTGGTCGCCGGCTTGTAGCCGTGGTTGAGGATGCCGGGTCGCATCAGCTGCTCACCTCGTCGAGGGCGGCCAGTCCCGCTTCGTACATGCGGCTGGACCGGCCGACCGCGGCCGCGATCACCAGCTCGAAGATCTGGTCCTCGCTCAGACCCGCCGCCTTGGCGGCGGCGAAGTCAGCGTCGCTGACCTGGGTCGGGTCGGTGACGACCTTGTCGACCAATGGTTGTACGGCCGGGTCGACGCCGGCGCCCGCGAAGGCAGCGGCTCGCTGGTCGGGCGCGGCCCGGCCCGGTCCACTGAGGATGGTCTCGACCAAGGCTCGGTGGGCCGCGCGTTTTCTGTCGTCAGCCGGCATGGCGGCTCTCTCCTTCGATTGTCAGGTCAGACGTCGGCGCAGCAGGGACTGTTCGGCAGGGTTGTCGGTGAGCTGCAGTGCCCGTTCGTCGGCCGACCGGGCCTGTCCGGCCTCACCCATGTCCCGCAAGAGCTCCGCCCGCGTGGCGTGGAACAGGTGATAGTCGTCCAGGTCGCCGGTGAGGCTGTCGAGTTCGGCGAGAGCAGCCGGGGCGCCGGCGACGTAGCGCAGGGCGATCGCCCGGTGCAGGCGGGTCACCGGCGAGGGCGCCAGATGCAAGAGCATGTCGTACAGCACAACGATCTGGGTCCAGTCCGTGTTCTCCCACCGGGCGGCCTCGGCGTGACAGGCGACGATCGCCGCTTGCAGCTGATAGGGCCCGGGTCGCCGCAGGGCCGCTGCCCGGGCGATGAGCCGCCCGGCGTCGGCGATCGCCTCATGATCCCAGCGGGTCCGGTCCTGATCGGGCAGCTGGACGATGTCCCCGGCAGGGGTGAACCGGGACGCGGCCCGGGCCCGGTGCAGCCGCATGAGGGCGAGCAGGCCCATCACCTCCGGCTCGGCGGGCATCAACTGATGCAGCAGCGCGGTGAGGAACTCGGCGTCGTCGGTCAGATCGTGCGTACGGCCTCCGGTACCGCCACTGGGCAGGTACCCCTCGTTGAACAGCAGGTACACCACGGCCAGGACCTCGCCGAGGCGGCTCCCGAGCTCGTCGGCGTCCGGGATCCGGTAGGGGATGCCGGCGTCGGTGATCTTCCGCTTGGCGCGGGTGATCCGCTGCGCCACCGTCGTTTCCGGCACCAGCAACGCCTTCGCGATCTGCGCCGTGGTCAACCCGCAGACCACCCGGAGCGTCAGCGCCACCTGCGCCGCTCGGGGCAGGGCCGGGTGGCAGCAGGTGAAGATGAGCCGCAGCCGGTCGTCCGGCTGCGCCGGCACCGGCCACGCCACCAGGGCGAGCTTCGTGCGATGACGGTGGTCACGACGGAGCAGGTCCAGGCCCCGGCGCCGGGCGACCGTGTACAGCCAGGCATCCGGCCGGTCCGGGATGCCCTCGAACGGCCAGTGCGCCAGCGCCGCCTCGACCGCGTCCTGCACCAGGTCCTCGGCCGTGGAGAAGTCGCCGACCAGCGGCATCAGGACGGCCGCCAGCCGCCCCGCATGGTCACGCACCACGCGGGCCAGCTCGGCGTGCGACGGGTCGGTCATCCCGCGATGGGCCGGATCTCCACCACCGGGCAGGCCGGCCAGGACCGCGCCATCCGCAGCGCCTCATCAAGATCGGCGACCTCGACCTCGACGTACCCGGAAACAACCTCCTTGCCCTCCACGAACGGCCCGTCGGTGACCAACGGCTCCGCGCCCTCGAGCCGGATCGTCGTCGCCGTCTCCGCAGGCATCAGATGCTGATGATGAGTGATCTTGTCGCCGTGCTCGGCGAACCAGTGCTGAACACGGCCGTAGGCGCGTTCCCGCTCGGATTCGTCCATCGCCGCGAGATCGGCGGCGAACCGCTCGGTGTCGACGAACATCAGTACGTACTTCATGAACCTCGTCCTCCCGCGCCTACTGGAACAGGGCGGCCATCCGCCTGGTCATCTCGTCGGCCGTCACGTCCTCCACGTGGGAAGCGACGGTCCACGCGTGCCCGAACGGATCCACGATGAAGGCGTCGCGATCACCGTAGAACTGATTCTCCGGCGCCCGGCGCATCGTCGCCCCCAGTTGGACCGCATGCGCGACAACCGCGTCCACGTCCTGCACGTAGATGAACTGGAAGACCGGCGTCCCGGCCAGACCACCGGGCGGCGGAGCCGACGTGCCACGACGCGGATCCTCGTCCTCCACGATCACCACGGCATCACCGATCTGGATCTCCGCATGCGAGATGCTGCCGTCCGGGCCCGGGAACCGCATCCGGTCGGTGGCGCCGAAGACATCCCGATAGAAGTCCAGCGCCTTCGCGGCGCCCTGGACGACCAAGCACGGAGTCACGCGGCGATAGTTGCTGGGGATCGGATCGGGCTTACTGGACATGGCTCGCTCCCTCAGGAAGTCAGGCAGACCTGCACAGCGGCCTGCGTCTCACCAGGAAGACGTCCGGCCGGCGTCGCGATACGACAACCGCCCGAAGATTTCGCGATCGGGTGTGCTGGCTCGGTGGGGGTCGGCGCCCGCGGTG
The DNA here is from genome assembly GCF_040681735.1 of Actinoplanes sp. NPDC051633. NCBI lineage: Bacteria > Bacillati > Actinomycetota > Actinomycetes > Micromonosporales > Micromonosporaceae > Actinoplanes > Actinoplanes sp. NPDC051633. The sequence continues at coordinate 3,570 of NZ_JBFAZH010000270.1, forward strand.
GTGGATCGGGTGTCGCCGTGACCGCCGTACCAGTCCACGACCAGCAGGCACGCGTCGTCGGGCAGAGCCGGGCCGGCGATCTCGAGCACGAGGTCGCCGAGCACGCGGACGACTTCGCGCGGGTGCAGGCGGGTCAAATCCTGCAGACGGGCGGGCAGGTCGAGGGCGGCGGCGCCGCGTTCCAGCATGCCATCGGTGAGCAGCACGAGACGATCGCCGGGCAGCAACTGCAACCGGTCCGCCCGGTACGGCCTGTGGGCCAGCACCCCGAAGGGCCGATTGACGTCCAGTGCCACGGGCTGCACGACCCCGCCGCGGACCAGTAGCGGCGCCGGATGGCCGGCGTTGACCACATCGAGCAGGCCGGTCGCCAGCCGGAGACGACCGAGCAGCCCGGTCGCGAACAACGACCCGGCCGGCCGGTTGTCCATGATCGCCTGGTTGGCGGCCTGCGCCTGTTCCGGCAGGGTGGCGCCGCGACGGCGGGCGTTGCGAAGCCCGCTGACGCACAGGGTCGCGGTCAGGGCGCTGTCCACACCGTGACCCACCGCGTCGGTGATGCTCAGATGCAGCAGGTCCCGGGCGAGGCTGTAGTCGAAGGTGTCCCCGCCGATGCTGGCCGCCGGTTCCAGCCACGCCGACAGGGTGAACGAGTCGGCCTCACAGGTGAACGCGCCGGGCAGCAGCCGCCGCTGGATCTCCGCGGCCAAGGTGAACGGCGTCGTCCGCTGACCCCACTCGAACAGGTCGGTGTGCCGGCGGTTGGCGATGACCACGAACGCGAGGGTGTGCGCTGCTCGCGACACCCGCTGCACCGTCGTCTCACCCGGCGCGGCGGCCAGCGCGAGCTCCAGCAGTCCGATGGCTTCCCCGCGCTGGGTGACCGGCGCCCGCACCACGAACCGGTCGCCGACCTGCTCGACCAGCACCTGCTGTGAGCGCAGCGCCTGCTCCTGAGGGCCGCCGTCGAAGGGCATCATCTGAGCGACCTCCTGGCCCTGCCGCCGGCCCCCGGACACCTCGCCGATCGGGATGTGGACCAGCCGTACCAGGGCGCGACCGCTCATGTCGGCGACGAGAAAGGAAACCCAGTCCGCGTCCAGGTGTCGGCCGATGGTGCGGGTCACCGCCGTCACCGCGTCGACCGGGGCGGCCTTCTCCACGGCGAGCAGTACATCGTCGAGGTCCGTACCACTCATCGCGCCGTCGCTCACGCGACGCAGCATAGGCGCCTTGTCTCAAGGGCGACTATTCAGTAAGAAGCGCCTCCCATTCCTTCTCGAGGGCCTGGTTGATCCGACGGTCGCGGGCGATGGCTTCTTGCAGCCAGGCGATGGTGGCGGGTGCCATGGCGCAAATCTGGTTGTAGTTGAGGGCGGCCGGGTTCATGCCGAAGATCAGGCCGGTCTTGAGGAGCGTGCCTGAGGTGGCGATGGTGTGCCCGAGCAACAGCATGGAGGTGAGCTTGGCGTGCTCCCGCTTGCGTTGGGCTGCGGTGCCGCCGGTGGCATAGCTCGTGAGCAGCCAGTACCCGCGGATGACCGCGGACACGACGCCAGGAGTGATGCCCATGGTGAAGTAATGGCGCAGGTCGTAGCCGTTCGTATACATGTAGCGGGCGACGTCGGTCCAGGGCACCTTGACACCGGAGGGGCTCAGGGCGAACGGGGAATCGACCTGGCCGAGCTGTAGCAGGCTGAAGAGCGGCGGCGGTATGCCGGCAGGGGTGTAGACGTCCGAGAGCAGATGGCGCACCTGGGTGATGAGAGCGTTGATCAGGTCGATCGGGGCGGCATCGGTTGCCACCTGGACCAGCTGCCCTGCCTTGTCGATGTAGGTGCCGGTGCCGTGCATGAGATCTGCCACGCCGACGAGAAAACCCATGGCCGGATCGTGGCCGAAGCTCTGGAGCCGGTGAGTCGCGGGCCGCATACCGCTGACCAGGCTCCCGGTGGCCTTCGTGGTGGCGGCGTCATACGGCACTTTGGCCAGTTTCTCGAACCTCTTGAAGAAGTGGTCGTGGATGCCTCGCGCGCGGTCACGGTCCTGGAGCCAATTGGTGAGGGGAGATCCGGCGTACTGCTTGCCCAGGAAGGTGGAATCCCGGGGGATGCGGACGAGGACGATCTCGAGGAGGGTCGCGAGGGCGCCGGCGATCAGAACGACCGTCCAATCGGTGTTGTTCCAGCTGACGTCGCCGTGTTCGTCGGCATAGCTGCGCAGGCTCCGAGTTATCAGGCCGGACGGGAGAACCTGCTGAAGGGGGTCCTGGGTCAGGTCGACCCCCAGCAGATCCAACTTGGCTTCGGCGAGCCGGACGAGTTGGTCGAAGTCGCCATCGGTCGGGAGCATCGGCACGGCGTAACGGCCGTAGCTCGGTGCCTCGACACTCACGGGGGTCGCCGAATCCGGCTGGGGCTGTGGGGGTGACACCGGGATGCCCATCGCCTGCAGCCGGGCTCGCACCGCGTCGAGCTCAGTTTCGACCGAGTCCAGGGTGTCGCTGACGCGAAGTTCGCGTTCGAGGACATCCTTGAGGTCGAACTGCAGCTGGTCGAACAAGCCCTGCAGTTCGGTCAAGGTGACATTCTGGTACGCCACGACCGCGGCAGCAGCCGAAAGCGGGTCACCCGACACGGAGGGGCTCCCGCCGTTCGAAGGCCTCCTGACTGGTCTGCAGGTCCTCCAGGGCCGACCGGAAGGCAGCCAAGTCGGCCTGGAGCCTGGCGAGGCGCTCTTCGTTCTTCGTGGTCTGGGTGAGGGTGGTCGCCATCCGTTGAGCGAGCCCCGCGATGTCGTCGGTGAGCTCGGCCATCGCCTGCTGGTGGTTCTTGATGACCTGCTGAATCAGATGTTCGCGTCGCTTCTCTCGTTCGCGCTCGTTGGCGGCCAGCACATAACGCGTGCCTTGATGCACCGCGACCCCGAGGATCACCACCGTACCGACGCCCGTGACCATCGCGCTCAGGCCCAGCAAGCCGCCGAACCCCAGAGCCGCCAGCCCCGAGGTGATGCCCGCCCCGCCGAGACCGGAGACACTGCCGGCAAGACTGACGGCGGCGACCGGGGCACCGAATGCAGCCGCCTTGGCAGCGATGTTCTTGGTGGCGGTCTCCAACTGGCTGGTCGTGATCTTGCCCGAAGCGAAAGCCTCCTCGGTGATCACAAGCCGTTCGGTCGCTTGCACGACCGTCACCGCTGACTCGGGAAGCACGAGCGCCGCGACCAGCACGATTCGTTCACGCTCGGCGTCGGCCGCATGCCTGTCGGCACGCGAGATCCGCACCAGATCGCGGACCAACATCGTGAACACCGGCTGGCGCTGATCCTCCTCAAGGAGGTCGTACAAGTCCCGGGACAGCATCGCCGTGGCGTCAGGCGTTCCCGCGCCGCTCACTGCATCGCGTTGCGCACCAACGATTTCATTGCGCAACTCCGACCGCGCTTCGCCGTCGAGCCCGATCGTCGATGCGAACAGGTACAGATTCGCGATCTCGCGAGGATCGAGATGGGCGTCCACCAGCGCCAAGCTCACCAACACCCGGCAATACAGCAACTTCGCGTCCACGCTGAGCGCGGACAAGTCAACGTGATCAGCGCGGCTGCGGGACGACCGCGCCGACAGCCCGTCCTTGACGTCGGCCGCCTTCATTTTCACCTGCTCGGCGGACTGCCTAACTTTCTCTTGGGCATCACCAGCAGCATCAACGACTCGCTGCCTCGCGGCGCTCGCGCTGTCGGCGAACCTTTGCCCAGCGGCGCCGGCAACACCCTTCAGCCGCCCAAAGCCAACCTCACGAGGATCCATCGCCAGCCCCTTCACGCCCTCGGCGAAAGGCTATCGGCGGCCACCGACAAATAGGGTCCTTGCGCCGATCCTGGCCCACGTCCTCAGCCAAACGGTGGAAGCCGTCCAGTCGGTGCGACAGGCATTCGTATGAGCGCCGCGTGAGCGCCTCAGGTCGTCGCCAGCCGCCCGATCAACGCCAGTTCGCTCGTGAGGACTCGCCGCTCAAGCTCGTCAGACGCGGCCGAGGCGTGCCTACCAGCTGATGCTCGGCTGACCCGGTTGACGATCTTGCGCAGAGAGTTGGCGCGACCCTCGTTCAGGGGCTGCGCGCAGTCAGCCCTTCCTGACCGGCTACAGACCGCTGATTCCCTTACCGATCAGGACGATCCCGAGGACGAGCAGCAGCACGCTCATCACCGCGGCGTTGTGGGCGAGCAGCCACTTCTTCAGCTCGTCCAGCGGCCCATGGAGCCGGCCGCGCGCGACCGCGTAGGCCAGCAC
>NZ_JBFAZH010000271.1:0-7845 GCF_040681735.1 Actinoplanes sp. NPDC051633
CTTCCGATCTCGTGACCGGCAGCGGCCCGCACGCGGGCGACGGTGGCGCCAAGCGCAACGGCCTCGACCCGGCGACCGTCTCCCAGGCCCACGCCGACCTGGTGTTCCTGCTGATCGGCCTCTCGGTGGCGTTGTGGTTCGCGCTGCGCGCGGTGCACGCCCCGGCGCCGGCGATCCGCGCCGCCCTGGTGTTGATCGTGGTCGAGCTGGGGCAGGGGCTGATCGGCTTCGTGCAGTACTTCACGCACCTGCCGGTGGTGCTGGTCGGTTTCCACATGCTGGGGGCGACGCTGGTGTGGATCGCGACGCTGGCGATGCTGCGCAGCCTGCGGACGCGCAGGTCGGCGTCCGCGGAGCCGGCGCCGGAAGCCGCACTGGCGGCAGCGGCCCGCTGATCCCCCGCCGGCCTGTGGATGAGCGCCGGGAACTGTCACACCCCTCCCCTAGTTTCGGGCCCGCCCAGCGCCGGGGTGGGGGAGGCGGCGGCCCGGCCGGCGAAGCGGCGGACGGACGACGGCCAACGGCACCTGTGGACGCCGCCCGAGAAGTGTCATACCGGCGCCGTAGATTTCGGCCCACCCAGTGCCGGGGCGGGGGAGGCGGCGGCTCGCGTGTCGCGGGCGCGCCGCAGCGCCCGGCCGAATACGCCGGGCCGACCGGGCCAACCGACCCACCTCGACGGCCCGGACGGGCCGGCGAGCGGTCAGCGCCACCCCGGCGATGATCGCCGCCGCCCCGGCCACCTGGGCCGGCCCGGCCGGATCCCCGAAGGCGAGCACCCCCAGCAGAGCCCCGACCAGCGGCTCAAGGTTCAGGAAGGCACCGGCGACCTCGGCCGTCGTGCGGGCCTGCGCCCAGGTGAAGAGCGCATAGGGCACCAGCGTGCCGCCCACCGCCAGGACCGCCAGCGCGACCGCGGGCCGGCCACCCGGCACGACCTGCGGCATGCCGTCGGTGAGCAGCGCGACCGGCACCGCCAGCACCGCCCCGGCCAGCAGCTGCACGGCCGTGACAGCGAGCGGGTCACGGCGGGCAAGCAGGGCCGGCCGAGCGAGCGGGGAGGGCTGAGCGACCAGGGCCGGCTGAGCGACCAGGGCCGGCTGAGCGACCAGGGCCGGCTGAGCGAGCGGGGAGGGCTGCGCCAGCAGGGCCGGCTGCGCGACCGGGGAGGGCAGCGCGAGCAGGGCCGGCTGCGCGACGAGGAACGCCGCGTTCAGCAGCAGCGAGCCGAGCACCAGCACGTCACCGACCGGATCGGCCGCCCCGCCGCCGTCGGCGCCGATCCACATCACCCCGCCCAGCGCCACCGCCAGACCGACCCAGGTGCCCCGGCCCGTGGAGTGCCGCTGCCGGCGGGTGGCGCGGTCGACGGCCGCCAGGACCGCCACCAGGATCGGGACGGTTCCCACGAGCAGGGCGGCATGGCTGACGCTGGTCCGGGAGACGCCCGCGTTCTGCAGGGTGAAGACCGCGCCGTACCCCATCGCTCCCCACAGCACGACCCCGGGCGAGACCGCCGCCGCGAGCCGGCGGCGGCACAGGAGCGCGAGCGGCACCCCGGCCAGGACCAGCCGGGCGACGGTCAGCCAGGCCGGCCCGACGTCCGCGACGACGACCTTCGTCAACGGGACGGTGGTGCCCCAGAGCAGCCCGGAGGCGGCGAGGGCGAGGAGGGTGCCGGTGCGCATACCGGACATCGTGGGTCGCCCCGCGCGACACGCCGGTGCCGATCGGTGCGACGCGGGCCGAGTTCAGGTGAACGGCCGTCACCCCCGGCGGTGCCGGACTAATCCGTCCGGGTCCCGAGGCGGGCGACGATGGCGGCGGCCATCCGGTCGGCGGCGCCGTCGGCCTGGCGCCAGAACAGGGACGGCTCGGTCAGCTCGACCTCGACCAGGAGCGGCGCCCCGTCCGAACCCGGGATCACGTCGACGCGGGCGTAGAGCAGGCGGTCGGCGCCGCCCGGGATGGCGGCCAGGACCGCCTCGCCCACCGCGAGCTCCGCCTCGGACGGATCGCGGGCGGTGATGTCCTCCTGGTACTCCGCTTCCTTGTCGCCCAGGTCCGGCCCCTTGAGCAGCGCGCCCTTGCGGATCGCGTGGCTGAAGCCCAGCTTGCCCTCGGCGTCCGGCGTGAAGAGCAGCGCGGTCTCCCCCGCCGCGTCCACCGCCGACAGGTAGGGCTGGACCATCGCGGTACGTCCGGCGGCGTTAAGCCGCTCGATGTGCTCGACCGCGAGCTTGCCCTCGTCCGGGAACGAATACCGCCCGCTGTCCTTGCTGCCCGCGCTGATCGTCGGCTTCACCACCCACTCGCCCGTGCTGCCCGGAAGGTACGTGTCGCCGGGCTCGACGAACGTGGTCGGGGTGACCGGCACCCCGGCCGCCGCCAGCTCACGCAGGTAGTGCTTGTCGGTGTTCCACTCGACGATGTCGGCCGGGTTGGCCAGGCGGGGCACGGCGCGGGTCCAGGCCACGAACTCGTCGCGGCGCGGCGGGTAGTCCCAGGGCGAACGCAGCACCACGAGGTCGTACGCGGTCCAGTCGGCCTTCGGATCGTCCCAGGTGACCGCGTCGACCGTGACGCCGCGCTCCCGCAGGGCGTCCCGGAGCAGGAACTCGTCCTCGTAGAGGTCGGGGAAGAGGTCACAGGTGACGAGAGCGACCCGGGAGCTTTCCCGGGTCGCTGCGGTGGTGGGTTCTCGGGTCATGTCTCAATCAAAGTGGGGACGGGCTCGGATCTCCATCGATTACTTCAGCGCGCCATGCTCCGGCGCGCCATCGACCGCCAGAGGTCGTTGCTCGGACGCATCTGCTCCATCAGCTCGCGCTCCCACTCGTTCTCCACCTCGACGCCCGCGGCGTCACAGGCTTTGCGGGCCACGTCAGTGCCGTCGGCGAACTGGTCGGACCACTCGCCGTCCTCGCCGACCAGGACGATGCGCGCGCCCCGCTTGCCGACGTACTCGATGACCGCTTTCGCTCCGCCGTGCTCGCCGGCGAACGACTTGATGCCCGCGGTCAGATTCGTATCGGAACCTTCTGCCATGACGGGCAGCCTAGGCAGATGAGACGGCCGTGCAAGTAATCATGGCCGCCTTTTGTGATGCCAATTACCTGCGGGTTTAGCGCGAACCGGCATTGGTATATACCGATATTGTCCGAATTGGGGATCATCGCAGGTTCCATCGAAAGCCTTACGGATGATCACGGCCATAACGGAAAAGTCAGACTTGCTGTGCGACGTTTCCGCAGGTCGCCGTCAGAGCAGCGCGTCGACCGCGACGGCGATGAAGAGGATCGTCAGGTACGTCGTCGACCAGTGGAACAGCCGCATCGGGCGCAGCGGCCGGCCGGCCCGCGACCGGCCCGCCAGGCGCACCGCCTCGAGCAGGAAGAGCGCACCCACGACGATCGCCGTCACGCCGTAGATCGGGCCGAGCCCGAGCGGCCACGCCGCCATCGAGGCGACCACGGTCAGCACGGTGAAGAGCAGGATCTCGCGGTTCACCCGAGCCGCCGACCGCACGACCGGCAGCATCGGGATGCCGGCCCGCGCGTAGTCGTCCTTGTACTTGATGGCCAGCGCGTAGAAATGCGGCATCTGCCAAAAGAACACAACTGCAAAAAGCGCCCAACCCAGCGCGGACACCGAGCCGGTCACGGCGGCCCACCCGATGATCACCGGAGCCGCGCCGCAGATGCCGCCCCAGAAGGTGTTCTGCGGCGTCCGGCGCTTGAGCCACAGGGTGTAGACGACGTCGTAGTAGACGATCGCCGCCGCGGTCAGCACGGTCGCCAGCCAGTTGGTGAAGACGGCCATCAGCACGACCGAGAACGCCGCGAGAGCCAGCCCGAAGATCAGCACGGCCCGGGGTGTCACGCTGTGTGCCGGCAGCGGGCGGCGCTTGGTGCGGCGCATGAGCTGGTCGATGTCGCGGTCGATGTAGCAGTTCAGCGCGCTCGCGGCACCGGCCGCCGTCGCGCCCCCGACCAGCACGATCGCCATCAGGAAGAGGTCCGGCAGGCCACCGGCCGCGATCATCATGGCCGGCACGGTGGTGACCAGCAGCAGCTCCACGATGCGCGGCTTGGTCAGCGCGATGTACGCACCCACCACCGCCCGCACGTCACGCTTGGTCCCCGACCTGTCCCGCGTGTCGGTCGCGCCGCCTCGCAGGCCCGGCGACCGCCCTTGAACGGGACGCTCGGTGATCATGCTCACGGACAGCCACCTTCCGGCATCGGCGCAAGTGCTCACGGCCGTTGCCGGGCTTGGTCCGGCGGCACGCTCGGACAGACTACGCGCAGCCTGCGACGCTTCTCCGACGACCCGGCGCGGGTGCACGGCGTCACACGTTGAACTCTTCTGTCCGCTCTCAGCGTATGGGCCTGTGCCGTTCGCCGGGCGGGGGTTTACCGGTAATGGATAGGGTCAACTTCATAGTCATAGGGAACTGAAGAATCCATGCCCGAGGAGCACACCGACGTGGCTGCCAAATCTCCTGCTCTCAATTGGTCCGACCTCGACAAGCGCGCCGTCGACACCATCCGGGTCCTGGCCATGGACTCGGTCGAGAAGGCCGGCAACGGTCACCCGGGCACCGCGATGAGCCTCGCGCCCGCCGCATACCTGCTGTTCAACCGCGTGATGCGGCACGATCCGACGGACCCGCACTGGGCCGGGCGCGACCGCTTCGTGCTCTCCTGTGGTCACTCCAGCCTCACCCTCTACATCCAGCTCTACCTCTCCGGCTTCGGCCTGACGCTTGACGACCTGGCGTCGCTGCGGCAGTGGGACTCGCTGACTCCCGGTCACCCCGAGTTCGGCCACACCCCCGGCGTCGAGGTGACCACCGGCCCGCTCGGCCAGGGCATCGGCAACGCGGTCGGGATGGCGATGGCGGCCCGCCGCGAGCGCGGCCTGTTCGACCCGGACGCTGACCCGGGCACGTCGCCCTTCGACCACCACATCTATGCGATGTGCTCGGACGGCGACATCGAGGAGGGTGTCAGTCACGAGTCCAGCGCGATCGCCGCGGTGCAGAAGCTGGGCAACCTCACGCTGATCTACGACGACAACGAGATCTCCATCGAGGACGACACCCGGATCGCCAAGAACGAGGACGTCGGCGCGCGCTACGCCGCGTATGGCTGGCACGTCCAGCACGTCGACTGGCGCTCCGGCGACCCGGCCGAGGGCGAGTACCACGAGGACGTCGAGGCACTCTGGAACGCGATCCAGGCCGCGAAGGCGGTGACCGACAAGCCCTCGTTCATCGTGCTCAAGACGATCATCGGCTGGCCCGCGCCGAACAAGCAGAACACTGGCAAGATCCACGGCTCCGCGCTGGGCGCCGACGAGGTGGCCGCCACCAAGGAGATCCTCGGCTTCGACCCGCACAAGTCGTTCGACGTGGACGAGAAGGTGCTCGAGCACGTTCGCGGGGTCGTGACGCGGGGCCGCGAGGCGCACGCCGAGTGGCAGAACTCCTTCGACGCCTGGGCCGCGGCCAACGACGAAGCGCTCAAGCTCTACACGCGGATGGAGAAGCACGCGCTGCCCGAGGGCTGGGAGAAGGCGCTGCCCGAGTTCCCGGCGGACGCCAAGGGCCTGGCCAGCCGGGCCGCGTCCGGCAAGGTGCTGGAGGCCCTGGCGCCGGTGCTGCCGGAGCTGTGGGGCGGCTCGGCCGACCTGGCCGAGTCCAACAACACCACGATGAAGGGCGAGCCGTCGTTCATCCCGTCCGAGTACGCCACGAAGATGTTCCCGGGCAACGAGTACGGCCGTACCCTGCACTTCGGCATCCGCGAGCACGGCATGGGCTCGATCCTCAACGGCATTGTCGCGCACGGCGGCACCCGCCCCTACGGCGGCACCTTCCTGGTCTTCAGCGACTACATGCGCGGCGCCGTGCGGCTGTCCGCGCTGATGAAGCTGCCGGTCATCTACGTGTGGACGCACGACTCCATCGGCCTGGGTGAGGACGGCCCGACGCACCAGCCGATCGAGACGCTGTCCGCGCTGCGGGCCATCGTCGGCCTCGACGTGGTCCGCCCGGCCGACGCCAACGAGACCGCCTGGGCCTGGCGCGGCGCGCTGGAGCACACCGACCGGCCCACCGGTCTCGCACTGAGCCGGCAGAACCTGCCGACCATCGACCGCACCAAGTATTCGAGCGCCGAAGGCACGCTCAAGGGCGGGTACATCCTGTCCGAGGCGTCCGGCGGTGAGCCCAAGGTGATCCTGATCGGCACCGGCTCCGAGGTGCAGCACTGCCTGTCCGCCCAGGAGCGCCTGGAGGAGCAGGGCACGCCCACCAGGGTCGTCTCGATGCCGTGCCTGGAATGGTTCCTCGACCAGGACACGTCCTACCAGCAGCACGTGCTCCCGCGGGGCATCAAGGCCAGGGTCACCGTCGAGGCCGGCATCCGGCAGTGCTGGGACCGCATCCTCGGCGAGGCCGGCGAGGCGGTCAGCATCGAGCACTACGGCGCCAGCGCCCCCGCCAAGATCCTGTTCGAGCAGTTCGGGTTCACCGCGGACAACGTGGTGGCCAAGGCCAACGCCGCCCTCGCCAAGGTCGGCGAAATCACCGGTCACACGACCGGAAACTGAGCTGCTCAGGCGGCTTCGCCGCACTGCAAGCAGAAGATCAGAAGGAGTAGAGATGACCGACCGACTGGCCGAGCTGTCCGCCGCGGGCGTGGCGGTGTGGCTCGACGATCTCTCCCGGGTGCGGCTGCAGTCCGGTTCGCTGGACAAGATGCGCCGCGAGCAGCACGTGGTCGGCGTGACCACGAACCCCACCATCTTCGCCAAGGCGCTGTCCGACGCGGACGCCTACGACGAGCAGCTCAAGGACCTGGCCGCGCAGGACGTCACGGTCGAGGAGGCGATCCGCCTGCTCACCGCGCGTGACGTGCGGTGGGCCTGCGACGTGATGAAGCCCGCGTACGACGCGTCCAGCGGCGTGGACGGGCGGGTGTCCATCGAGGTGGACCCGCGCTCGGCGCACGACACGGCGAAGACCCAGTCCGAGGCCAAGACGCTGTGGTGGCTGGTGGACCGGCCCAACCTGTTCATCAAGATCCCGGCGACCCAGGCCGGCCTGCCGGCGATCACCGCCACGCTGGCCGCGGGCATCAGCGTGAATGTCACGCTGATCTTCTCGCTCGAGCGCTACCGGGCGGTGATGGACGCCTTCCTGGACGGCATCGAGCAGGCCAAGGCCAACGGCCACGACCTCACCCAGCTGGGCTCGGTCGCCTCGTTCTTCGTGTCCCGGGTGGACACCGAGGTCGACAAGCGTCTCGACAAGATCGGCAGCGAGGAGGCCAAGGCGCTGCGGGGCAAGGCCGCTGTGGCCAACGCCCAGCTCGCCTACAAGGCGTACGCCGAGGTCTTCGGCTCGAGCCGCTGGCAGGCGCTGGCCGACGCGGGCGCCAAGCCGCAGCGGCCGCTGTGGGCGTCCACGGGCACGAAGAACCCGGACTACAAGGACACCATCTACGTCGAGGAGCTGATCGCGCCCGGCACGGTGAACACGATGCCGGAATCGGTCATCAAGGCCTTCGAGGACCACGGTGAGACCCGGGGTGACACGGTCACCGGCTCGTACACCCAGGCCGAGAAGGTGATGAACGACATCGCCGCGATCGGCGTCGACCTCGAGGACGTGTTCCGGGTCCTGGAGGACGAGGGTGTCGAGAAGTTCGAGGCCTCCTGGGGGGAGCTTGTCGACGACGTCAAGAAGTCACTCGCCGCGGCGAAGTCCGGCTCGGACAACCCGAGCGACGCAGCCGACTCATAACGGCACTGCTCGCGGCGGCCGTCCAGGCCGCC
>NZ_JBFAZH010000272.1:0-7830 GCF_040681735.1 Actinoplanes sp. NPDC051633
ATCTTCCGCGACCAGACCGGCCTTTCGGTCACCCCGCATTTGTGGACCTCCATTCAAAAGGCCCTGGACAATTCCGAGTATTTCGTCTTGATGGCCTCTCCCGAAGCCGCCCGCTCGCCGTGGGTGAACCGGGAGATCGAGCATTGGGTGGCCACCAAGCCGGCCGACCGGATCCTGCCGGTGGTCACCGACGGCGAGTGGCAGTGGGACCCGGTGAACAAGGACTTCCACGAGTCCTCCACCTCGGTGCCGCCGGCGCTGTGCGGGGTGTTCGCCGAGGAGCCGCTCTACCTTGACCTGCGGTGGGCCCGCCACGAGCAGCACCTGAGCCTGCGGCACTCCCGCTTCCGGGACGCGATCGCCCAGCTCGCGGCGCCGATGCACGGGGTGAGCAAGGACGACCTCGAGGGTGAGGACGTCCGGCAGCACCGCCGGGCCGGCCGGCTGCGGCTCGCGGCCGTGGCGGCGCTGGTGGTGCTGACCGTGCTGGCCTCGACGACCGGGATGGCCGCGGTGCGCAACGCCGCGCAGGCGAACGCGGCGGCGGTCGAGGCGCGAGCACAGGAGCAGGAGGCGTCGGTGCAGCGCGGCAGCGCGGCGAAGTTCGCCGACGACGCCCGCAAGCAGCAGACCAAGACCCGCGAGCAGGAGCAGCGGGCCGAGCGGGCGGCCGCCGACGCGGATCGGCTGGAGCAGACGGTCGCGGAGCAGAGGGGCCTGGCCGCGGACGCTTCGGCCGAGGTCAAGCGGCAGCTCGCCAAGGCATCCACGGCGGCGGCCCGCGCTCGGCAGCAGGAACGGCTGGCGCGGCGGCAGAGCGCGCTGGCGCGGGAGTCCGCGAAGGAGATGCGCCGGCAGCAGCAGCGGGCGAAGGAGCAGGAGAAGATCGCGCACGAGCAGCAGCGGCTGGCCGCCGAGGCCGGTGCGGACGCCGGCGCGCAGAAGAGGATCGCCGAGGAGCAGAGACGGCTCGCCGCCGATGCGGCGGAGCTTGCCCGCGAGCAGGAGAAGATCGCCAAGGAGCAGGAGAAGCAGGCGAAGGCCGCAAGTGCGGAGGCGGCCCGGCAGATGCGGGTCGCGATCGGCCGCCGCCTGGTCAACGAGGCTCAGGCGACCCTGGACGACGACCCGCAGCTGGCGTTGCGGCTCGGCATCGCCGCCCAGAAGGTGCACCCGCAGGTGGAGACGACCCGGGAGGTCGCCCACCTCGTCACCTCGACCCGGCACGTCGGCACGATCAACGACACCAGAGCGGTGGCCTACGGCCCCGGGAACCTCCTCGCGACGGTCAACAGAGACGCCACCCTGTCGCTCTGGAACACGACCGACCGGGCCCACGGGGTCCGGCTGTCCACGTTCGGCAAGATCGTCGAACGCGAGGACTCCGACTTCCACCTCCGCTTCGCCATGGACCTGAGCCCGGACGGCCGGACGCTCGCCCTGGTCGGGCCCGCCACGACAACCCTCTGGGACATCAGCGTTCCGGCCCGCCCGGAGCAGATCGCCACACTGCCCGGCGCCGGCCGCCAGTACTTCTCGGTCGCGTTCAGCCCGGACCGGCGCACTCTGGTGACCGGCGACCACCTCGAGAACATGGGGTACGGCACCCTGTGGGACATCTCCGATCGCCGGCGCCCGAAGGAGCTCCGCAGGCTGACCGGCAACCGCAACATGCCGGACACGAACTTCGTGTTCAGCCCGGACGGCCGGACGCTGGTCGCCGCCAACCAGGAGACGATCATCTGGGACATCGCCGACCGCACCCGACCGGTGCAGCGCGGCATGATCCCCAGCACCGAGGTCAGGTACGCGATGGCGTTCAGCCCCACCGAGAACGTGCTGGCCATCGGCAAGCAGAGGGACCTGGCACTCTACGACCTGACCGACCCGGCCAAGCCGAAGCTCACCCGGACGCTCTCCAAGGACGACCACAGCTACTTCGCCATGACGTACAGCGCGAACGGCCGTGTCCTGGCCGCCAGCAGCTCCAACGGGACGGCCACCCTGTGGGAGATCAACAAGGACCTGCAGCGGCTCCTCGGCACGGTGCCCGCGCACACGTCGGTGAACTCCGTGGCGTTGAGCCGTGACGGGCTGACCCTGGCGACCGCCGACAACGCCGGCACGGCCACGCTGTGGAACGTGGCGGAGTTCGGCACGCCGGGCCGCCGAGTGAGCATGCGCACCGGCTACAACTACGCGCCGGCCGTGCACCACAGCCGGGACGGCCGATCGATGACGGTCGTCGGCGACGACGGCATGGCGAGCTGGTGGGACGTCACCGATCCGGACCGGCCCGTCCTGCGCCAGAGGTCGCGCGTGCACGCCGCCGACAACATCGAGGCCGCGGTGATCAGCCCGGACGGCCGCACCGTCGTCGCCGGCGGGTACGACGGGATGGTGATGCTGGTCGATGTGTCCGACCCGTCCGCGCCGGCGCCGTTCGCGTCGACGTACCTGAAGGACTTCAACTCCCTCGCGCTCAGCCCGGACGGACACGTGCTCGCCATCGGCCACGGCGACCAGCGGATCCTGTGGGGTCTGACCGGCCACGCGCCGCCGAAGCCGATGGCCACGCTGACCATCGGCACCACCCTGTCGGGGCCGATGAAGTTCAGCCCCGACGGCCGCACGCTGGCCGTCACCACCGGCAAGACGGTGCGGTTGTGGGACGTCTCCAGGCCGAAGGCCGCGAAGCAGCTGTCGACCCTGGTCGGACACGGCTACTGGGTGTCGTCGCTGACCTTCGGCCCGGACGGCCATACCGTGGCGACGAGCAGCGAGGATCGAACGGCGATGCTGTGGGACGTCACCGATCCGGCCGGGCCGGTCCGGCTCTCCATCCTGGACGGTCATGCGCAAGGGGTCGGCGCCGTGGCGTTCAGCGCGGACGGCCGGACCCTGGCGACCGGCGACCACGGGTCCTGGGTGACGGTCTGGGACGTGGCCGAGCCGTCGAGCCCGATCGGGCTCGCCAAGATTCAGCTCAGGCTGGGCGACAATCCGGCAGATCTCGAGTTCGGCAGGGACGGGGCCGGACTGTACGCCGGGACCCGCACCTCGGAGGGATTCACCGTCGAGGTCCTCGGACTCGCGGAGCTGAACGGCATGCGCTCGGACCCGGCGAAGTTCGCCTGCACCCTGGTGGACGGCGGCCTAACGCGGGCGGAGTGGGCCCGCCACATCCCGCTGCCCTACGAGGCCACCTGCTGAAGCCGGGCCCGGGTGGGCACGGCGAACATCCCGCGCCCACCCGGGCGTGCGTCACTTCGCGATGCGGTTGAGCTCGGCGATCGCCTGGGCGGCCTTGACGTACTTGTTGTCGGCCAGGTCGCCGATGGTCTTGATGTTGAACGCCTTCTGCAGCGCCTCACCGTCCGCGTCGCTCACTCCGGAGAGTGCGGAGACGGGCGCGTCGGCCAGCTCGGCCAGTGAGCTCGACTCGTAGGCCTTGTCCAGAACGGCGTCGAGGTTCACGGAGATCGCCATAAGTGCGTTCCTCTCTCAGGGTCGATTGTCGGGAACCCACTTACCAATCGGGCACCGCCCTGAAACACTCGCCGGCCCCTACGACCGGTCCAGCAGCAGGTCAGCCGCGCGCGACAGGACCTGCGCCCGGGTCCGCCCGGCGTGGTCGGCGGCCAGGAAGTGCTCGCCGATCGCCACGCAGAAGGCCAGCAGGCTCCGCGCCTCGACCTCGTCGGGGTCGGCGCAGAAGGTGCCGATCAACTCGCGCAGCAGCCCCATCCGGCGGTTGTCCACCCGGCGCAGGCGCTCCGCGACCGCCTCGTCGCGCCGGGCCCAGTCGCGGACGGCGAGGTCGATCGGCAGCAGGCGGTCGTTGGAGAAGGTGAGCGCGCCGGCCCGCCGGATCTTGTCCTTCGGGTCGCCGCCCGCGCTCTCGATGCGCTCGAGCACGTCGTCGGTGCTCTCCCGCTCCCAGAGGTCGAGCATCGCGGTGAGCAGGGCGTCGCGGTCGGCGAAGAACCCGTAGAAGCCGCCTTTGGTCACGCCGAGCCGTTTGGCCAGCGCTTCGACGCGTACGGCGTCCGGTCCGCCGTCGGCCAGCGCCCGCAGCCCTTCCTCGATCCACCGATCTCGTGGCGTCCTCGTCACAGCCATTTTCTATACGCTCCCGTATAGTGCCCTTATATACGCCATCGTATACAGAGGGGATCCCGATGAACGACTACCATGACCGCTTCGAGCTGGCCACCGACGCCGTCGCCACACCCGAGCGCTGGGCCCGGGCCATGTTCGGTGACGTGCCGAGCCCGGGCGAGCGGTTCATCTGGCAGAGCATCCTGCACCTGCGGCTCAGCCGCCACGCGTCGCCGGACACCGTCGCCGGCTGGCGCGTGGCCGGCCGCGACGACGACGAGATCCGCCTCGTCGCGGCGTCCTGGTTCCTGAACGCCGCGCTGGTCGTGCGGGTGGTCGACGGCCGGGTGTCGCTGGACACCTTCGTCCACTACGACCGGCTCGTGGCTCGCGGCGTGTGGCCGGCGTGCGCACCCGTGCACCGTGCGCTCGTGCCCGGCGTGCTGCGCAACGCCGCGCGTCGGGTGATGGCCGGCAGCAGGGCTTGACCGCCCGGCGTGCCGGGTCAGTAGCCGAGCGCGGTGGCCGCCACCGCGCGCAGACGGGTGGCCTTGGCGGTCGGCACGAACAGGTTGGGCAGCTCGCGCGGCGAGGCGCGGAAGATGAGGGCGTAGAGGGTGGCCGCCTCGAGGTAGATCGCCTGCGCGCTCGGGTGCTTGCCGTCCGGCACGATCAGCGGGCCCGCGCCGCCGCGGCTCCGCACCGCCTCGAACTCGTCGCTGATCGGCGCGATCACGACCGGAAGGGCGAGCGACGCCAGGCCGTCCGCGAGGCGGGTGTATCCGGTGTTGATCGCGGCGAGGTACGCGGGGCGCGACGCGAAGAGGGCCGGCTTGACGATGGCCCAGTTCTTGAATAGCACGACGCGGCCGCGAGGCTTGAGCGCGCGCGTCAGCGCCGGGGCATAGATGCCGAGCAGGGTCGCCTCGGCCTGCGCCGGGTCTTTCGCCACCAGGGTGCTGAACTCCTGGAGCACGATCACGTCGTACCGGACGGAGCCGTCGAGGGCCCGCCGGGCCGGGCCCGTGTCCCAGCTCTTCCGCAGCGTGCTGCCGTACTTGATCACCTTGGTCACGTGGATGGTCCGGCCCGTCTCGCGGGCCAGCCGCCGCACCACGTCCGGGACGTCCTCGCCGGTGCGGGCCCGGGTGCCGATCAGGCTGTTGCCGACGAACAGCACGTCGAGCGCCGGGCCGGAGGTCGCCGCGACCACGCGGTTCGGGCCGCTGGCCACCAGGCCCGCGGCTGCCGTCACGCCCAGCACCAGAAGTGCGAGGAGCTTTTGCATCACGCCGTCATGGTGCGGCCCGGCACCGTCCGTCCGGCTCATCCGGTCGGCCAGTGTTGCTCCCGCTCAGGGAGGATTTGCCCCCTCCGGAGATCTACCCGCGGACCCTTGTGTAGGTGCTGGAACGATCTTGACCGCTGGCCGCCCGGTACGCCGGGAGCCCGGCCCGCTCGACGCCGTTCCAGTAGTACAGCTCCTGCCCGGCCGGCACCCGCCCCTGGTATCGGTTGTGGTCGAGAATGATCCGTGCGTTCCTGGCGGCACCGCCGACCGGGGCGACCCGGTAGATCAGCACGGCCTCGTCCGCCTTCGTGGAGACGATCGTGTTGTGCTTGATCGTCGTGTCGTGCACGTAGAACTGCAGGAGCAGTTCCGGCGACCCGTCGTTCAGCGTGTTGTTGCCGCGCAGCACGTTGTGGGTGACGGTGACGTCGAAGGCCTCACCGCGCTCCTCGTCGTATCCGCCGATCGCCAGGCCCGTATAGCGGCTGCGGGTCACCGTGTTGCCCACGACGGTGATGTCGTTGGTCTTTCCCTGCCCCCACTCCGAGGCGACCTCGATGCCGATGTCGGAGGCGTCCACCCGGTTGCCGAAGACCCTGATCGCCGTGCCGCCGTCGATGTAGATGCCGTCGGCACAGTTGCACCACGAGCCGTCCTCCCAATACGCCGGATTGCCCTCGCTGATGATGCGGGACACCCGGTTGAAGGCGATCGTGCCGTTACGCGCTCTATTCACATCGGTAAATCGCTGCGGTCCCGAGATGGTCTCCTCGTACCCGATCGCATCGATGCCGATGTTGTTGTTGTCGTGAATGTCGTTGTGGGTGACCGCCCAGCCGTTGACATTCCCGTTCACCACGAGCGTTTCACTGGCCCCGAGCAACAGATGGTCGAGCTCGTTGCCGGTGATGCGCAGCCCGGAGATCGCCCGGGCGGGGTTCGTGCCGTACACGGCGATCCCATGCGCGTTGATGTCGAAGCTGCCCAGGGTGCCGTTGTCGTTGCCGAGGTGGTGGATGTGGTTGCCGCTCAGCCGGATCGAGTGGCCCGCACCGGTCACAAAGATCCCGATCGGCACCGCGGCCAGCGACCTCGTCCGATAGCCGGTGATGGTCAGCCCCGACACGGCGACGTCCGAGCTGTTCCGGATCTCGACCATGCCGCTCTGGTCGGCGGGCACGGCCAGACCCGATCCATCGAGTACGGGCACAGCGCCGGCGGCGGCCCGGATGGTGATGTGCGAGCGACCCGAGATGACGATGCGCTGCCGGGCATAGCGGCCGCCGGCCAGCTGGACGGTGCCGCCGGACCGGCCGAGGCGCTGGACCGCGGCCTGCGGCGTCCGCAATGGAGAGTGTTTCGAACCGGAGCCGGCGTCGGAACCGTGCGGGGACACGTGGATGGTCCGCTGACCACTCGCCCTCGCCGCCGGCGCTGTTCCCGCCCCGGAAATCGCGACGAGGACCGCCGCCGCCGCACACGTGATGGCCGCACACTTAGTTCTCGGCATAGCGCGTACTATCACCCCACCCGAGAGACTAAGCAAACAAATGAGCATCCGGGAATGCGCGTTTTGGAAATTGCATCGAGGAAGTGGTGAGCGTGCGGGTGACAATCGCGACCGCGACCGCTCACGAAGAACGCGGCAATGAGGACTTCGCCGGAATCGTGCCCGGCGCGGCGGTGCTGGTGGACGGTGCGGGGATCGTCGGGACCGAGTCGATCTGCCGGCACGGCGTGGCCTGGTACGCGACCCGGCTCGGCGGCGAGTTGCTGGGGCTGCTGTCCCTGTCCCCCGGGCCGAGCCTGACCGCGCTGCTCGGCGAGGCCATCCGGCGCGTGACCGGCAGCCACCGCGACACCTGCGATGTCGCCGACCGGAGCAGCCCGTCCGCGACCGTCGCCGTCGTCCGCATCGCCGGGGACCGCGCCGACCACCTCCTGCTCGGCGACACGGTGATCGTCCTCGACGGACCGGGCGGGCCGGTGACCGTCGACGACCGGCGCGAGCCCGACCTCCGCCGGCCCTACCAGGCGAGGCTGGATGCCGCGGCGCCGGAGGATCGCGAGCGGGTGCTGGCCGAGGTCGTCGACGGATTCCGCGCCCACCGCAACCAGCCGGGCGGCTTCTGGGTGGCCAAGGACGACCCACTGGCCGCGGACGAGGCGATCACCGGCAGTCGACCGGCCTCCGACCTGACGCGCATCGTCCTGCTGAGCAACGGCGCCAGCCGGTTCGTCGACCTGCTCGGGCTGGCGGACTGGCCGGGAATGCTGTCCGAGCTGACCACGTCCGGCCCGGACGAGATCATCCGTCGGGTGCGGGCAGCGGAGGCGCGAGAGGGCGTCACCCCCGACGATGCGACCGTGATCGACTGGCAACGCCAGCCGTAGCTCGCTGTCACGCTACGCAGCCATAACGACGCGAAGAAGGGGGC
>NZ_JBFAZH010000273.1:0-7821 GCF_040681735.1 Actinoplanes sp. NPDC051633
GGCCGGGCACGCCGCCATGACCTCCGGAGGCGGCGCGCGAGCGCTGCGGTCGTGGTCATGCGCCCGGCGTACCCCAAGTAATTGATCTTGGGGTGAAAGCTAGGCTGTCCTCGTCATGGATGGTCGAACTGGATTGCCCCTGGTGGGCATGGTGGGTGGCGGGCAGCTGGCGCGCATGACGCATCAGGCTGCGATCTCGCTCGGGCAGTCGCTGCGCGTGCTGTCGGTCAGCGCCGACGACTCCGCCGCGCTGGTCGCCGCCGATGTGCGGATCGGGTCGCACACCGACCTGACCGCGCTGCGGGAGTTCGCCGGCGGATGCGATGCCGTCACCTTCGACCACGAGCATGTGCCGGGCGACCACATCCGGGCGCTCGAGAAGGACGGGATCAAGGTCTATCCGTCCGCCGACGCGCTGATCTTCGCCCAGGACAAGGGACGGATGCGGGAGCGGCTCTCCGAGCTGGGCGCGCCCGTGCCGCGGTGGCGCCGGGTCCGCGAGCTCGCGGACATCACCGGCTTCGGCCTCCCGGCCGTTGCCAAGGCCACGACCGGTGGGTACGACGGGCGTGGCGTCTGGATGCTGCAGGACGAAGCTCAAGCGCAGGAGCTGATCGCCACCGGCACCAGCCTGATCGTCGAGGAGCGGGTGCCGCTGCGCAGGGAGCTCGCCGCCCTCGTCGCGCGGTCACCGTTCGGGCAGGTCGCGGCCTATCCGATCGTCGAGACCGTGCAGCAGGACGGCATTTGCGTCGAGGTCATCGCCCCGGCGCCGGGCCTGCCGGAGCAGCGGGCCCTCGAGGCGCAGCAGCTCGCGATCGACCTTGCCACCGCCCTCGGCGTCGTCGGGCTGCTGGCCGTCGAGCTCTTCGAGACCGACGACGACCTGATGGTCAACGAGCTCGCCATGCGGCCGCACAACTCCGGGCACTGGACCATCGAGGGCGCGCGCACGTCGCAGTTCGAGCAGCACCTGCGGGCGGTGCTCGACTATCCGATGGGCGCGACCACGCTCACCGCGCCGGTCGTCGTGATGGCCAACGTGCTGGGCGGCCCGCCCGGCGGCATCTCGATCGACGAGCGGGTGCACCACCTCTTCGCGGAGGACCCCGGCGCGCGGGTGCACCTCTACGGCAAGCAGGTGCGGCCGGGCCGCAAGATCGGCCACGTCACGGTGCTGGGTGACGATCTGGCGGAGGTCCGCGCGCGTGCCGCCCGCGCCGCGAAACGGCTCCAGGAGGGCATCTAGCCATGGCACCCGTCGTCGGGATCATCATGGGCAGCGACTCCGATTGGTCCACGATGGAGGCCGCCGCCGAGACCCTCGCCGAGTTCGAGATCCCGTTCGAGGTCGGCGTGGTGTCGGCGCACCGCACGGTGCAGAAGATGGTGGACTACGCGCGGACGGCCGCCGACCGCGGACTTCAGGTGATCATCACGGGGGCCGGTGGGGCGGCGCATCTGCCCGGCATGGTCGCCGCGCTGACGCCGCTGCCCGTGATCGGGGTGCCGGTGCCGCTGAAATATCTCGACGGCATGGACTCGCTGCTGTCGATCGTGCAGATGCCGGCCGGCGTGCCGGTCGCGACGGTGTCGATCGGCGGTGCGCGCAACGCGGGGCTGCTGGCGGTGCGCATCCTCGGCGCGGCCGACCCGGCGATCCGCAAGCGGATGACCGACTTCCAGGCCGGCCTGGAGCGTCTGGTGGCGGAGAAGGACGACGCCCTGCGCGCGAAGCTGCTCGGCTAGCCCTTCACGCCGGTCAACGTCACGCCCTGCACGAAGGCCCGCTGCGCGAAGAAGAACACGATGACGATCGGGGCCATCGCCAGCACGGTGGCCGCGGTCACCAGGTTCCAGTCGACGTGGTGGACACTGTGGAATGACGCGAGGCCCAGCGACAGCGTCCAGGCGTTCTCGTTCTCGCTGGTGTAGAGCAGCGGCCCGTAATAGTCGTTCCAGGCGTAGAAGAACTGGAAGAGCCCGGCCGCCGCGATCCCGGGACGGGCCATCGGCAGCACCACCCGCAGCAGCGTGCGCCACTCGCCGCAGCCGTCCACGCGGGCCGCGTCCAGGTAATCCTGGGGGATGGTCAGCAGGAACTGCCGCAGCAGGAAGATGCTGAAGGCGTCGCCGAGCAGCGTCGGCAGGATCAGCGGCCACAGCGTGCCGGTCAGGCCGTACCGCGCCCACATCAGGTAGAGCGGGACGGTCACCACCTGCGGCGGCAGCATCATCACGCAGATGATGACCAGGAAGAGCACGTTGCGGCCGCGGAACCGCAGCTTCGCCAGCGCGTACGCGGCCGGGACGCTGGACAGCAGCATGAACGCCGTGGCGCAGACCGCGTAGACGACGGTGTTCAGCAGGTAGCGGGGCAGGGGAGTCGCCTGGAAGACCCGCACGTAGTTCTCCGGGTGCCAGGTGTCCGGCCAGTAGTCGCTGGTGAGGGCCTGGTCGCTGGTCATCAGCGAGAGCAGCAGCAGATAGACCACCGGCGCGACGAACATGATGGACACCGCGATCGCGATGCTGTGCCGCGCGATCCAGGTCAGCCGCCTCTGCCGCCGGACCGCCTTCGGCGTCGTGGCGACGACCGGCCGCTCCAGCAGGGCCGTCATGCTTCCTCCCCGGAGAAGGCCTTCGAGCGGCGCAGCAGGAACACCGTCACCGCGAAGGCCACCACGAACAGCGCGACCGCCATCGCGTTGGCGTAGCCCAGGGCGCTGTAGCGGAAGCCGACCGTGTAGAGCCACAGCGGGTACGTGAACGTCGAGCCCTCCGGATAACCGAACGACGACGAGATCCCGCCGCCGGTGGTCGCGCTGCCGCTGGCGACCGCGCCCGCCACCGCCGCCTGATCGAAATACTGCAACGTGTAGATCACACCGGTGACCGCGGCGAACAGGATCACCGGCCGGATCGACGGCAGGGTCACGTAGCGGAAGCGGTGCCACGCTCCGGCGCCGTCCAGCTCCGCGGCCTCGTACAGGCTGGCCGGCACGCCGAGCACCGCGGCCAGGAAGATCACCATGATGTCGCCGATGCCCCACAGGCCGAGCAGCACCAGCGACGGCTTCGCCCAGGCCGGCGAGTTGAACCAGAGCGGGCCGTCGATGCCGATGTGCTCCAGCGCCGTGTTCACCGGCCCGGTGCCCGGCTTGAGCAGGTACACGAACGCGATGGTCGCGGCCACCGGCGGCACCAGCGCGGGCAGGTAGAAAACGGTACGGAAGAAGCCCGCGCCGCTCCGCAACCGGGCGAGCAGCATGGACAGCCCGATCGCGGCGACGATCCGGACCGGGACGAAGACGACCACCATCCACAGCGTGTTGCGCACCGACTGCACCAGGAACGGGTCGCCGGCCATCCGCTTGTAGTTGTCGAGCCCGACCCACTCCGGCACCGAGAGCAGGTCGAACTCCGTGAACGAGAAGTACACCGCGGACACCAGCGGATACACGAAGAAGACGATGATGCCGAGCAGCGCCGGGGCCAGGAAGGTGAGCGCGGTCAGCTCGCGCCGCAGACGCACGCTCAGCCGCCCAGTTGCATGACGCCGTTGACCTGCTTGTCCGCGCCGGCCAGCCCGGCGTCGAGATCGCTGACCTTGCCGCTCTGCCACTGCGTCAGGAACTGGCCGAAGGTTTCCTGGTACGCCGGGCCGGACGGCGACGGCGGCGTGGTGGACGAGTTCGGATTGGCGAAGATGTCCAGGAAGACCTTGAAGTTCGCGTCACTCTGGACGGACGGGTCGGCGAGCGCCGCGGTCGTGGTCGGCACGTTCTTGAGCAGGCCGGCCAGCTTGGTGATCGCCTTGTCGTCGGTGGTGAGATATTCGATCAGCGCCCAGGCCGCCTCGGGGTTCTTGGCGTTCTTGGAGATGCCGACGATGTTGCCGGTGACGTATCCGCCGCCGTACCGGGCCGGGTCGCTGGTCGGCAGCGGGGCGACGCCGAACTGCAGCTTCGGGGCCTGGTCGGCGAGGAAGGCCAGGCGGTACTCGGCGTCCACGTTCATGGCCACCTTGCCCTTCTGGAAGGCGTTGTCGGCGCTGAACTCGTCGCCCAGTGCGGCCTTGAACTTGACCAGGTTGGCGTAGCCGTAGAAGTCGACCAGGTTCTTCTGCCAGGTGAGCAGGGTCTTCCAGGCCGGGTCGGCGCCGATCGCGGACTTGCCGTCGGCGGTCAGCCACTTGGCGCCGACCATCGGGGCGAGGTGCGAGGCGGCGTTCTCGTAGAAGTCGAACAGCGGCAGGAAGCCGACGGTCTTCAGCGAGCCGTCGGGGTTCTTCACGGTGAGCTTCTTGGCGTACTCGGTCAGCTCGTCCAGCGTCTTCGGCGGCCCACTCAGGCCGGCCTCGGTGAACAGGTCCTTGTTGTAGTAGAGCCCGTACGCGTCGGCCAGGAACGGCATCGCGCACCGCTTGCCCTGGAACTCGGTGTACGACCGCGTCGTCGCGTTCAGCTTGTTCAGGTCGATCTTGTCGCGCTGGATGTACTGGTTCAGGTCGACCCAGGCGCCGCTCGCGCAGAACTTGCCGACGATGTCGGTGGAGTAGGACAGCCCGACGTCCGGCCCGCTGCCCGCGCCGATGGCCTGGGTGACCTTGGCGTCGTCCTGGCCCGACTTGACGGTCACCTTGATGGTCGGGTGCGCCGCCGTGAAGTCCTTGATCACCGAGTCGATCGCCGCGGCCTCCCGGTCGGTGAAGAAGTGCCACAGCTCGACGGTGCCGGACACCGACGCGCCCGGCTGAGCGATCTTGTTCTCCTTCGGCGCCGGCGTGCAGGCCGAAGCCAGCAGGACGGCCGCGACCAGCGCGACGACAGCCCGAGTCCGCATGAGTGCACCCCAGTGATTGGCAAACAACTTAATAATTGGTCGGAACGTAGGGCCACGCATCGGCGACTGTCAAGCAATGGGGTTGAATACGGTCATGGCAGTCCGGGGCGTGGTGCGCGAATGGCACACCGACGAGGGCTGGGGAGTGCTGGACCTGCATGGCGCGCAGGGCGGTTGCTGGGCCCACTTCTCGGCCGCGGCGGTGGCGGGCTACGTGAATTTCGCCGCCGGCGACGAGGTTGAGGCCGAGTTCGAAACCCCAGGCCAAGACGGGTACGAGCACAGGGCCACCCGATTCTGGCCGGCGGGCGCCGCCCCGCAGCCCCACGTCGCCGAGGGACCGAGCGGCGCCTACTCGAGCACCCTGACCCTCGACTTCGACTGACCGGCCGCGCGCGGGCTCAGCGCATTCGGACCAATGCTCCGCGCACGCGCTCCTGCGTGCGCCGGCGGTTCTCGTTCGTCGCGCCCAGGAAGAGCAGGACGCCGCCCAGCGGGACCAGCACCAGCCACGGGCCGACCAGCGTCATGGAGAAGTGGATCGCCGCCAGCACCGTCACCGCCGCGCCGATCACCACCGGCGCCTGCTGCTTGAACTGGGAGCCGACGATCGTCGTGCCCACCGCGCCGCACAGCAGCAGCACCTCGCGCAGCGCCCCGCCGTCGGTGGTCAGCACGATCCCCACCGTCGGCACGAAGGCCGCCAGCAGCGCCGGACCGTACGCCGCCCAGCTCGACAGCTCCGGCCGGTTGCGCACCTCGAGCACCCCGACCGTGAGGGCCAGCGCGGCGAACGGCAACGTGTACGCCTCGGGCAGCGCCACCTCCGACAGCGTCATGAACAGCCACCAGCCGATGACCTCGAAGCCGATCGCCAGCCAGAAGAGGTTGCG
Source organism: Actinoplanes sp. NPDC051633 (assembly GCF_040681735.1). NCBI lineage: Bacteria > Bacillati > Actinomycetota > Actinomycetes > Micromonosporales > Micromonosporaceae > Actinoplanes > Actinoplanes sp. NPDC051633. The sequence continues at coordinate 5,739 of NZ_JBFAZH010000273.1, forward strand.
CCGCTGCTTCGGCGAGCGGTCCGGCCGGGTCGCGGTCAGGCCCATCACCGCGCCCCAGGCGGCGAACAGCGCGGCCAGGTGCTCGGGCGAGTCGTACGCGAGAACGCCGGCCAGCGCCGCCGAGGCGTACCCGCTCCACTCGACCGTGACCGCCTCCCGGCGGTATTGCGGCAGGCCCAGCCGCGGCATGCTGGCCTCCATCATCAGCAGCGCCGCACCCACCGCCAGCACCCCGAACGACGCCCACCGCCGGTCGAGCCCGGCCACCGTCGCGGCGGTGAGCACGAAGCCCTGTCCCATCGAGACGGTGAACAGCCAGCCCAGCACCCGGGCGTGAGCGGTGCGGCCGGCCAGCGCACCGACCAGCCCGACGCCGACCGCCGCGCCCAGCGTGACCAGCGTCAGCGGCCGCTCGGCCAGGCTCCCGGCGAGCCCGGCGCCACCGGCCATCAGCCCGATCACGAAGACCACGACCCGGGTCGACCGCAACAGCGGCGCCCGAGAGGCGACCGGCGGCGGCGTCAGGGCCAGGCCGAGCATCGAGACGGTGAAGACCACCAGCGCCGCGCTGGTCGTGGCCGGCCAGCCGATGCGCAGCCCGATCGGCGCGATCAGCAGCGTGATGGCGAGCCCGGGCAGGATCACCGGCACCGACTCGGCGGCCTTGCCGCCGAAGCCCAGCGCGGCCAGCGCGGCCACCACCGTGAGCAGCACCGCCGCCAGCACGCTGGTGCCGTCCACCGAGACGCCGCTCGGGTGCAGCAACGGCTCGACCGGGCCCTGCCAGATCGCGCCGAGCTGCTGGAACGGGTCGAACAGCGCCCCTGCCAGGGCCGGCCCGAGCGACACCAGGGCGATGATCGTGGGAACGATCGCGACGATCACCGCGCCGGTGGCCGGGTCGACCAGCCAGCGGCCGCGCAGCCCGCTCGGCCGGATCGACGTCCAGCGGCGACGCTCCACCCAGTAGCGGTCCGGCGCGACGGTGAGACCGGGCGCCTGGGTCGCGCCGCGCAGCAGCTCAGCCACCACCCCGAGCAGGGCGGCCGCGGCGGCGTACAGGGCGGTCGGATGGTTGGTGGGCACCGAGGCCAGCGCGGTGATCGTGGCGCCGCCGACCAGCCCGAAGGTGGCCCACGGCAGGTACTGCGGGATCCACCGGCCGGACGCGCACAGCGCGGCCAGGCTGAGCGCGGAGGCGGCCAGCGCGGCGGTCAGCACGACCTGGGCGCTGCGGCCCTGGTCGGCCGCGACCGCTGCGAACACGCCGGGCACGGCCAGCAGAAGGCCGGCGGTGGCCGCGCCGCCGATCAGCGCCCGGTGCCGGGGCATCCCGGTGTCGTCGCGCGCCATCAGCGTCGCGTCCGCATCGGTCTCGTGCGCCGGCGGGGTCAGCGGCTGCCCGAGGCGCGACAGCACCGCCACCACCAGGCCGATGAACACCACCAGGGCCAGCGCCAGCGCGGTGGACCACGGCCGGACCAGGCCGACCGCGATGAAGTGGACGGACACCACGGTCGCGACCGCGGTCCGGGCGATCGCCGCCCGGGGATCCCAGGCCGCCACCGCCGCCACGCTGTAGCCCAGCGCCACCGCGCCGCCGATCAGCAATGGCGACCACCAGGGCAGCCCGAAGGCGGCCGGCGCGCCGACGGTGGCCAGCGCCGCGCACACCGCGCCCACGTCGTACGAGTATGGCGGGGGCAGGGCCGCGGCCGCCGCGATGGCGACGAACAGCAGCGCGAGCGGCGCCTGCCAGGCCGAGGCCGGGATGTTGCCGGGGTATCCGCTCAGGTCGGTGCCCCAGAACGGGCCGGGCGCGGCGAGGATGCGCAGGCCGGCGTTGAGCGCCAGCCACGCGGCGATCAGGCCGACCACCAGGCCGGCCAGGCTGAGGCCGCGCACCGGGCCGCGGCGCCAATCCTCCGGCAGCGCGCGGACGCCCAGGCCGACGGCCAGCACCACCAGGCCCGCCACCACCAGCGGCGCCTCGGGGAAGGCGAGCGCGGCGACCCGGGAGAGCGCGCCGCAGATCGCCACCGTTGCACCGGCCGCGGCGATGTCCGGCCCGTCCAGGATCCGG
>NZ_JBFAZH010000274.1:0-7797 GCF_040681735.1 Actinoplanes sp. NPDC051633
CCTCGGAAAGGCGGCTGGGCTACCACTTTGGGCTTGTCCCGCGGGCCGGAGCCCGTAGTGGTAGCCGAGCCACGTGTGGGGTGCTCGGAAAGGTGGGTGGGCTACCACTTGGCTTACGGGAGGGTGGACTGGGTGCCGGTGTGGATCGTGGCGGCCATCAAGAGGAAGGCGTCGTCCCGGTGCAGGACGCTCTCCGGGTCGGTGTCGCTCGTCAGGTGGTCGAGCCGCGTCAGGTCGGCGGCGCTCAGCCGGTCGGCCAGCATCTCGCGGCTGGTGCGCAGGTCGTTGCGGAGGTGATCGCGGGCCTCCGCCCCCAGCGGGGCCGGCAGGTCGAGCAGGAACGTGCGGCTCTGCACCTCGGTCAGGCCCGCCTCGCGGAGCAGCTGCGGCCAGCCGCGCTGGGCGTCGATCGCGCCCATCGGGTGGTGGTGGGCGTGCGAGGCTTCGGCGGTCACCACGTTGATCCGGGCCAGCAGGCCGCCGTCGGCGTGGTCGGGGAGGCAGCGCATCGGCAGACCGCCCTCGCGCAGCGCCAGGACGCCGCCGGGGCGCACCAGCGCGGCCATCTCGCGCACCGCCTCGGCCGGGTCGGGCATGTGGTGGGCGACGCCGCTGACCCAGACCAGGTCGGCCGGCGGCAGCTCGGAGAACTGGTCGGGCAGTATCGCCGGGCGTACCCGGACGCGGTCGGCCAGACCGCGGTCGGCGGCGCGCCGCTCGGCCAGCTCGAGCAACTCCGGCGTGCCGTCCACGGCCAGCACCTCGCTGTCCGGCAGCAGCTCGGCGAGGGAGCAGGCGGCTACGCCGGGACCGCTGCCGATGTCGAGCACCATGCGGGCCCCGGTTACCCGGCCGGCCAGCCAGGACAGCGCCTGGTCGACCATCGGCGCGGTGACCTCGGCGCCGGCGATGAGATGCGGCCCGCGTTCGGCCCAGTTGACGTGCATCCGATGATTATCAACAGCGGACCGGGCGGTGGGTGCCCGCGGGGCGGGATCCGCCGGGACGGGATCCGCTCGGCCTGGAACCGGACGGACGGGTGCCTGCCCATCGAAAATTCGCGTTCACCCATTCGGGTGACTGCACCCCCGCATATCGCACCACTACCTTGTCACCTGACATGTGTGCCCCCGCCCATGCCCAGAAACCGACCGCTACCAGCAACAACGATCCTGCGGCCGGGAGGGCGTCGGCGTCTTTGATCTTGCCGAAGAGCCACATAGCGAGTGCGCCATCCGAAAAGAGCGTAGAGCTGGGAAGAGCAGGCTTCAGCGTGGCCGGGTGCGGCGGCGGGGGTGTTGGGGGCTGTGGATGGCGGGCCTTCAGTCCGATTAGGGGTGGTGGCGGGGCTGTGGATGGCGGATCGAGGACTTCGGACCGTCCGAACGGCTGGGGAAGGCGAGCCCGGCGGTCGTATCAGGCTCCGATGCCGTGTCCAAGCGCGACACGCATCGTTGCTCCGGGCAGATCCACTTTTGCAACGTACGTGCAAAAATAACGAGGATCGCCGAGCAGACGATCACACACGTTGTGCGACCTGTGCGGGCGTGTGGGATCCACACTGCAGGCGACAAGAGGTGAAACTCACCGGTGGGGTCGCCGGCTGAGTGGGGGAGGCACCCGTGGACGAGCTGCCGATCGGCCGCCGCGTCGCCTATTGGCGTGGTCGCCGCAAGATGTCCCAGCAGGTCTTCGCCGACCGGCTGGGCAAGTCGAAGAGCTGGGTGGACAAGGTGGAGCGGGGCGTCCGCCGGCTCGATAAGTTCTCCGTCGTCTACGAGATAGCGGACGTCCTGCAGGTCGACGTCCAGCTGCTTCTCGGCAAGGACGTCGAGCGGCGGCCGGAAACGCAGAACTGCATCGACCAGGTCGAGGTCGAGGAGATCCGCGCGGCGCTGGAGCGGTACGACCAGATGAGCGCGTTCTTCCAGCCGACGCCGCACTCGCCGCCGCTGCAGGAGATGCGCAAGGCGGTCAGTCACGCCTGGCTCACGTACCAGCACGCGAAGTACGGCGTCCTCGCGCGCACCCTGCCCAAGCTGCTGCGTGACGCCCAGGCGGCGGACAGCGCGCACGCCAGCGGCGACGAGGCGGCGACCGCGGCCCACCTGCTGGGGCAGGTCTATCAGATCGCCTCCTCCGCGCTGCGCAAGGTCGGTGAGCACGAGCTGTCCTGGCTGGCCGCCGACCGGTCCATCGCGGTTTCCCAGCGAGCCGGCGACCAGTTGCTGGCCGGCATCGCCAGCTACCGCGTCGGCAGCGCTCTGCTCGCCCTCGGCCGGGCCCGCCCGTCGCTCGAGGTGAACGTCAACATCGCGAACCGGCTGGCGCCCGGGTTCGAGTCCACCGGCGAGGACCGGCTCTCCGTCTACGGCATGCTGCTGCTCAACGGCGCGATGGCGGCTGCCCGGATCGGTGACAGCGCGACCGTGCGCGACCTGATCAGCGGCGCCGAGCAGGCGGCCAACGCGCTGGGTGCCGACCACAATCACTACTGGACGAGCTTCGGCCCCACCAATGTGCAGTTGCACCGGGCCGCGGCGGCGGTCGAGCTGGGTGACGGGCGCACCGCGGTGGAGATGTTCGAGCGCATCGACCACGAGGGCTTCCAGGCCATGCTCCCGGAGCGGCGCGCCCACTACTACCTCGACATCGCCCGCGGGTATGCACAGATCGGCGACATCGAGAAGGCGAGCGAGATGCTCCTCGACGGCGACCGGCTGGCCCCGTCCGAGATTCGTTGCCGCCCCCTCGCGCACGAGGTCCTCTCCGACGTGCTGCGACGAACTCGCGGCACCCCGCCGGCGCCGATCGCGGAGCTGGCCGAACAGATGGGAGTCGGCGTATGAGGTGGGTCCCCGCGTGATGACGAACCCCTCACCCGGTGTGCTGTACATCCTCGTGTGCGGCTCACCGATGGCTCGCGATGTCGGCGTTCTCGTCGGCCTCGCACAGCGGGACGGCTGGGAGGTGTGCGTGATAACCACCCCGGACGGCCGCAAGTTCGTGGATGTGGCGGCACTTCAGGCACAGACCGGCCATCCGGTACGCACGCACTACAAGAACCCCGGCGATCCGGACATGCTGCCGGCCGCCGACGCGATGATCGTGGCCCCGGCGACCGTCAACACAGTCAACAAGTGGGCCGCCGGCATCACCGACACCCTCGTCCTGGGCCTGCTCGTCGAGGGGTACGGCTACGGCGTCCCGACCGCGGTGGTGCCGTACACGAACAAGATCATGGCTGCGCACCCCGCCCTGCACGACAGCATCGCCAAGCTGCGCGACTGGGGCGTGCACGTCCTCTACGGCGACGAAGTGTGCCGGCTCGGCGGCCCCGGTCAGACCGAGCGCTACCGCGCACAGTTCCCCTGGCGGCGCGCCCTGCAGGCGGTCACCGACCCCATGATCGCCAACAGCCGGCTCGAGCCGGGCGCCCTCTCCTAGGGGCCGTCTCGTGGATCGACCAGGGCTGCGGTGCGGCCCAGAGCGCGCCTGACAGCCGCCGCGAAACACCCAAATCCCACCAGGATTAGGGCGCTTTGCGGCGGTTGTCAGCCACGCTCTGGACCGCGCCTCGCACTTGGTCGATCCACGAGACGGCCCCTGGGGGCTGCGGCGACCGCTCGGTGCAGCGGGGCGGAGCCGGTCGGCACAAGCAGTAGAGTTGGCGGCCGTGACCCAACGTAAGCCGGCCGTTCGTGAGGTCGTCGCCGCGCTCGACGAGCGCTATCCGCGTGAGTGGGCCGAGCAGTGGGACCGCGTGGGCCATGTGCTCGGCGAGTTCGACACCCCGGTGGATCACATCCTGTGTGTGGTCGACTGCGTGCCGGACACCGCGGACGAGGCGGTCGAGCGGGGCGCTCAGATGATCGTCGCTCATCACCCGCTGCTGCTCAAAGGCGTGTCGACGCTGGCGCCGGACACGTACAAGGGCCGGATCGTGCACCGCCTGATCAGGGCGGGGGTCGCGCTCTACGTCGCGCACACCAACGCCGATGTGGCGAATCCGGGTGTGTCGGACGCCTTGGCGGCGCGGCTCGATCTGCGCGACACGCGGCCGCTCGTGGCGCAGGAGGATGGCCGGGGCATCGGCCGGATCGGCGAGCTGCCCACGCCGATGCCGCTGGGCGAGTTGGTGGGATTCGTGGCGTCCCGGCTCCCGGCGACCGCGGCCGGGGTGCGTGCGGCGGGAGATCAAAACTGTCCGGTGGGTACGCTCGCCGTCTGCGGCGGCGCCGGTGACTCGTTCCTCGGCGACGCCACCAGGGCGGGCGTCGACGCGTACCTTTGTGCTGATCTTCGGCATCATCCGGCCGGTGAGCACCTGGCGGACGGCGGCCCGGCGCTGATCGACGTCGCGCACTGGGCCAGCGAGCGGCCGTGGCTGGACGAGGTCGCAGGCTGGCTGCGGTCGCGCTTCTCGATCGAAGTGACTGTGTCCGATGTGGACACGGATCCGTGGACTGTGCATGCTGAAAGCCCCGAGAAGGAGTCAGAAGAGTGAAGGCCGCACCGGAAGCCCAGCGCCGCCTGCTCGACCTGCAGGCCGTCGACATCGCCCTGGCCCAGCTCGCGCACCGCCGCAAGTCGCTGCCCGAGCTGGCCGAGATCGAGGCGGTGTCGCGGGAGATCTCCGCGCTCGAGGACGAGCGGGTGCGGGCGCAGGTCGCGGTGGATGATCTGGATCGCGACATCGCCCGTTTCGAGAAGGACATCGAGCAGGTGCGCGCCCGTAAGGACCGCGACCAGAAGCGGCTGGCCGCGGGGGGCGCGCTGCGCGAGATCGAGGGCCTGCAGCACGAGCTGGCCACGCTCAACCGCCGGCAGTCCGAGCTCGAGGACTCCGAGCTCGAGCTGATGGAGCAGCGGGAGACGGCCGAGCAGGCGCTCAACGACGTTAAGGGCCGGCTGGCCGCGGCGGAGGAGCGGCGTTCGGCGGCCGAGGCGCGGCGGGACGAGGCGTACGCGGAGATCGGCAAGGAGGCGGAGTTCAAGCAGTCCTCCCGGGGCCCGCTGGTGGCCGACCTGCCGGCCGATCTGATCGCGCTGTACGACAAGATCCGGGCGGACTCCGGGCTCGGCGCGGCGCTGGTGCGCTCCGGGCGCTGCGGCGGCTGCCGGATCGAGCTCTACGGTGCCGACCTCAACCGGGTGAAGTCGGCGCCGGCCGACGACGTCGTGCGCTGTGAGGAGTGTCGCCGGATCATGGTCCGGACCGCGGAGTCCGGGCTGTGAGCTTGCGCGTTGTCGTCGAGGCGGACGGCGGCTCCCGGGGGAACCCCGGGCCGGCCGGATACGGCGCTGTGGTGCGCGAGGCGGCGACCGGCGAGGTCCTGCTCGAGCGGTACGCCTCGCTGGGCACCACGACGAACAACGTGGCCGAGTACACCGGCCTGATCGCCGGTCTGCGGGCCGCGGGCGAGCTCAACGCCACCCACGTCGACGTCCGGATGGACTCGAAGCTGGTGGTCGAGCAGATGTCCGGCCGCTGGCAGATCAAGAACCCGGGCCTGCGCCCGCTGGCGGCCGAGGCGGTGCGGCTGGCGGGCCGGTTCGAGCAGGTCACCTACGACTGGATCCCCCGCGAGCGGAACAAGGCGGCCGACGCGCTGGCCAACCGGGCGATGGACGAGGCGGCCGGAAAGCCGGTCCGCGACGTCGAGAAGGAGATGCGATCGGCCCCGGAGGGGCCTGGGTTCTCCGCCCTTGCCGGAGGCTCAGCGGCCGGTAGCAGCACAGCTACCCCCAAGCGGTCGTGGGCGCCGCCCGCTTCGACCGAGGACGCGACGCGATTGATCCTGGTGCGGCACGGTGAGACCGCCTACACCAAGGACGGTCGCTATTCGGGCCGCGGCGACATCCCGCTCTCCACCGAGGGCGAGGCCCAGGCAATGGCGGCGGCCGGGCGGGTGGCCGGGCTCGCCCGCGAGGTCGCGGCCGTGGTCACCTCACCCCTGACCCGGTGTACGCGCACCGCGGAGGTCATCGCCGCCGAGCTGGGCGGCGCCGATGTGACCGTGCTGCCGGATCTGATCGAGTGCGACTTCGGCGACTGGGAGGGCCTGACCTTCGGCGAGGTGCGCGAGCGCTGGCCGCGGGAGATGGACGCCTGGCTGGACTCGCCGTCCGTGGCGCCGCCCGGCGGGGAGTCCTTCGACGCCGTGGCCGCGCGTGCCCGTAAGGCGGTGTCGACCGTGCTCAGCGCGTACCCCCGTGGGGTCGTGGTCCTGGTCTCGCACGTGTCGCCGTTGAAGTTGATCCTGCGTGATGCCCTGGACGCCTCCGACGGGTTTCTGCACCGGCTGTATCTGGACGCGGCGGGCGTGTCCACGATGGACATCTGGCCGGACGGCAATCTCGCTGTGCGGTCGGTGAACGAAACGGCACACCTGCGCTGACCGAGCTTGACCTCGGTCGATGGGCGGTCTAGCTTCCACCAACAGGAAAGTTTCTTCACTGTTGGAGTGCTCATGCGTAGTCCGCTCCGCCGTATTCTCGCCGTGGGTGCCGCCGCCGCGGTGTCGCTCACCTTTGCCGCCACGCCGGCCGACGCCGGCGACCACCGGTACGTCAAGGTCGGATACTTCACCCAGTGGGGCATCTACGGCCGCAACTTCCCGGTCAAGAACCTGCAGACCTCGGGCGCAGCCCAAAAGCTGACCCACATCAACTACGCGTTCAGCGACGTCACCAAGGACGGTGTCTGCGCCTCGGCCGACCCGTGGGCCGACTGGCAGGTCCCGTTCCCCGACGAGACCAGCGTGGACGGTGTCGGTGACGTCGCCGGTCAGCCGGTCGCCGGCAACCTCAACCAGCTCGCCGAGCTCAAGCGGGCCAACCCCCGCCTGCGGGTGCTGATCTCGCTGGGCGGCTGGACCCTGTCCAAGAACTTCTCCGACGCCGTCCTGACCGCGGCGTCCCGCCAGAAGCTCGTCGACTCCTGCGTGGACCTGTGGCTCAAGGGCAACCTGCCGGGCGCCGAGCCGGGCGCCGCGGCCGGGATCTTCGACGGCATCGACCTCGACTGGGAGTGGCCGGGATCGGCGGGCGACGTCGGCAACGTCATCCGGCCCGAGGACAAGGAGAACTTCACCGCGCTGCTGCGCGAGTTCCGCGAGTCGCTGGACCGGCTCGGCCGGGCCCGGCACCACAAGTACGAGCTGACCGCCTTCCTGCCGGCCGCCCCGGCCAAGATCGACGCCGGCTTCGAGGTCCGCAAGATCTTCAAGTACCTCGACTTCGGCACCGTGCAGGGCTACGACTTCCACGGCACGTGGGAGCCGCGGGCCAACCAGCAGTCGGCGCTGCGCGTGCCGGCCGGCGCGCCGGACAACCCCGACTTCTCGATCACCACCACGATCGACGCGTGGCTCGACCGGGGCGCGCCGCGCCGCGACCTCGTGCTGGGCATGCCCTACTACGGACAGGGCTGGACCGGGGTGACCGGTGGGCAGAACGGCCTCTTCGGAACGGCGACCGGTCCCGCGCCGGGCTCCTTCGCCGCCGGCAACGAGGACTACAAGGTGCTGGCGGGCCTGCCGGCGCAGGGGTACACCGTGTACCGCGATCGGCGGGCCGGGCACACGTACCTCTACAACGGCACGACGTTCTGGACCTTCGACGATCCGGAGCAGCTGACCCAGAAGACGACCTACATCAAGAACAAGGGTCTCGGCGGGGCGATGATGTGGTCGCTCGACGGTGACGACGCCAACGCGTCGCTGACCAGGGCAATCGCCCGCGGGCTGCGTACCCCCTGACCTGAGCCTTGCCGGTGGTGCGCCGCTCGGCGCA
>NZ_JBFAZH010000275.1:0-7789 GCF_040681735.1 Actinoplanes sp. NPDC051633
CCGTTTTGTCCGGCTCGGGGGCGGAAGTGGTAGCCCAGCCGGGTGTGGGCGGGCTCGGAAGGCGGCTGGGCTACCAGTAGCGCCGTTTTGTCCGGGCCGGGGGGCGGAAGTGGTAGCCCAGCCGGGTGTGGGCGGGCTCGGAAGGCGGCTGGGCTACCAGTAGCGCCGTTTTGTCCGGGCCGGGGGCGGAAGTGGTAGCCCAGCCGGGTGTGGGCGGGCTCCGAAGGCGGCTCCGCTACCACAGACGCCGTTTTGTCCGGCCCGGAGCTGAAAGTGGTAGGCCAGCCACCCGTGCGCGGGCTCCGAAGGTGGCTGCGCTACCACTGACGGCGTTTTGTCCGGCTCGGAGGTGAAAGTGGTAGGCCAGCCACCCCGTGCGCGGGCTCCGAAGGTGGCTCCGCTACCAGTTTGGGTGCGACCTCAGCCCCGCGGTCGGCTCGACTGGCCGGACGTTCCGGGACCCGCCGCCTGGCCGGCATGGATGCCGACCTCAGCCCCGTGATCTGCTTGCCGCGCCGCACGTGCCCGGACCCGCTGCCCGGCCGGCATGGATGCCGACCTCAGCCCTGAGATTGGCTTGACGGGCCGCACGTGCCCGGACCCGCCACCCGGCCGGCATGGATGCCGACCTCAGCCCGCGATTGGCTTGACGGGCCGCACGCGCCCGGACCCACCGGCCAGCCGGCATGGATGCCAACCCCAGCCACGTCATCGGCTTGACGGAGCGCTCCGCCGCCCGGCCGACATGGTTGCCGGGCTCAGCCCCGCGACTGACTCGGCGGGCCGCACGTGCCCGGACCCGCCGCCCGGTCGGCACGGCACCCAACTCCGGCCCGCGATCGGCTCGACGGACTGCCCGGATCGATGCGGCTTCGCCGCCCGACACGCCCGGCCGGCGCGCGACACGGCAGCCGCCGCCACCCCCACCCCGGCACTGGGTGGGTCCGACGGTAGGGGGTGGGTATGACAGTTTCGCGGCGGGCTGTGGATGCTTGTCGGGATGCGGCAGTGTTGATGTCCGGTACCGAGGCGGGAGACCTGATGACGACGCGTAGGTGGGCTCTGGCGGCGGTCGCCGCGGTGGTCGTGCTGAGCCAGCACGCGTGCGCCGACGACAGCGCCCCGCCCGCGGGTGCTCTGCCGTCGGGGGAGAGTGCGGCGCCGGCGGTCTCCACGGAGCCCAGCCCGGCGCCGTCGCCGGTGACGCCGTCGGAGGCGGCCCCGAGCGGGGCGGCCCCGGGCGGCGGGACCGCCGCCGACCCGTTGAACGGGAAGCGTCAACTCACCTTCGTGCCGGTCGTCGAGGGCAAGGAGCGGGCCGGTTCCGTCCTGTCCGTCACGCCGGCCGGGCGGGCGGATGTCACCGATCGCGACGGCGACACCGCGCTCTTCGTGCCGGTTCAGGTTCGGCCGGGGCGCTACCAGCTCAAGACCGGCAAGCTCGTCAAGGCCGGCGAGCCGTACTGTCTGCAGGTGAAGGGCAACGGCTCGAATCCGCTGACCGTCGTCACCGCCGCCTGCGACGCGAGCAAGGTCGTCCAGCAGTTCCGGTTCCAGAAGCGGGGCGACGCCTACATGGTCAGCAGTGACGGCGTCTATCTCCAGTGGCGGCCGAAGGCGAAGTTCGGCCTGATCGCCGAGGAGCCCGGCGAGGGTGACGTGACGGCGTGGCGGGTGACCGACAAGGGCCCGGCCACCCTGCCGAAGGGTGATTAGCGCCTAGTCGCCGGTGGTGCCGTCGATCCGCTCGCGCAGCAGGTCGGCGTGACCGTTGTGGCGCGCGTACTCCTCGATCATGTGCAGGTAGACCCAGCGCAAGCTGATCGCCGGGTGCCGGGATGTCTTGAACTCGTGTTCCAGCGGCAGACCCGCCGCGGCCGCGCGGACGTGTTCCAGCTCGGCCCGGTAGGTCGCGAAGTCCGCCTCGGCGTCGGCGTCCGCGACGTCGTCGAAGTCGCCGTCGAGGTTGTCGTCCGAGGTGTAGAGCCACGGCAGGTCCTCGCCGGCCGCACGCATGCGGAACCAGCTGCGCTCGACCAGCGCCATGTGCCGGACCAGGCCCAGCAGCGTCAGGTTGGACGGCTCGACGGATGGCTGCTTGAGCTGCTCGGCGGTCAGGCCGGCGCACTTCATCAGTAGGGTGTCGCGATGGAATTCGAGCCAGCCCTCGAGGAGGGTGCGCTCGTCGCCGACCTTGGGCTCGACCTTGCGGTCCACGGCTGGTGCCGTCCAGATAGTCATCGGCCACGATCCTGCCCCGGCACGGGCCGGCGCGCAGCCGATTATTCAATCGTGCAGGACGACGGTCGCCACCTCGAACAGTCCGCCGTCCTTGGTCGTACCCTCGATCGTCATGTCGGCGTGCGTCCCCCGATGCCGCAGCGTGCTCACCGCGTTGCCGAAATAGGGCCCGGCCAGCCGCCGCCAGCGCAGCGGCGGCTTGGGCACGCCGGCCGAGCGGGCCATCACCCGGGTGCTGTTCGCGGCCGCGCGCGACCAGCTGAAACGCATCAGCGGCCGCATGACGGCCGGCACCTGGTTGTGGATGGGCGAGCAGGTGAGCTGATGGACCGGGGTACGCACACCGGGCCCCAGGTCGGCCCGGGCGACGTACGAGTGGTGGACGTCGCCGGAGAGCACGCTGATGGTCTCCGGCGCCCGGTACGCGCCGCCGGCCCCGACCCGATGCCCGGGCGCTCCGGCGCCGCCCTCGCCGAGCCGCCGGAACAGCTCGGTGAGCGCCGCGAACGACCTGGAGAACGCCGCCCAGTGCTCCATGTCGACCAGGCGGCGCAGCCTTTCGGCCAGGGCCGCGCGCCGTTTCGAATTGCCGTCCGCGCTGTGCTCGTTCCACGACTCGACGTGGTGGATGGCCGGCGGCATCAGCCAGGGCAGCGACGAGCCGACCACCAGGTGGTCGTAGTCGCCGTGCGCCTGGTCGACGAACCAGTTCCACTCCGGCGCGGGCAGTATCTCGCGACCCCGCCGGGTGAGGACCCGGTTGCAGCGGTTGTCCAGCATCACCAGGCGGGTCCGGCCCAGGTCGAGAGCGAAACTCCACTGGTACGGCCGGTCGGTGTTGTCCGCCGACTCGGGCTGGTCCACCGCGAGGCCGAAGTCGTGCAGCAGGTCGGTGGCGTCGTCGACGCCGCGCACCTTCTGCAGCAGCGGGTCGGCGGCCAGCTCGTCGGGGCCGAGGTTGCCGAGGTGCTGGTAGACCCAGTAGGACGCCAGGCCGGCGGAGATCCGCTCGCGCCACCAGCTCTGGGCGGCCATGTCCGCACGCCAGGCCGCCGAGGTGTTCCAGTCGTCGATGATCTCGTGGTCGTCGAAGATCATCACGGCCGGCACGGTGGCGAACAGCCAGCGGACCTCGGGGTCGCGCCACGACTCGAGGTACAGCTTCGTGTACTCGTCGAAGGACACCACCTGGTCCTCCGGGCCGTGGTGACCGGCGGCGCGGCGGCGCTTGAGGAAGCGCTTGATCTTGGCGGTGGGCTTGTCCGCGTACACCTGGTCGCCGAGCAGCACGATCAGGTCGGGGCGCAGCTCGGGGTTCTGCGTGTCGGCCATCAGGCGGCGGGCGTAGGCGTCCAGCGCGTCCGGCGGCAGCTTGCGGGCGGTGGCGTGCGGGGTCGCCTCGCGGCAGGACCCGAAGATCAGCCGTACGGGGTGCTCGGCGTCGTCGGCCGGCCGGGTCCGGATGAAGGTCGGCGGGTACGGAGAGTCGGGCAGCGGCCACACTTCGCGCCCGTCGAGCCGCACCGTGTACGGATGGTCGGCGTCCGGCTGCAGCCCTTCCACGATCACGATCGCGTAGTGATGGTCGTACGCGGAGAAGGTGTGCGCGGAGCCGGCAGCGCCGCCCTCGGCCTCGACCTGCACAAACGCGGGCTCGGTGGTTTCCACCCAGACCGTGGCGCGATCGCCGACGACGCGCCTGAGCACCGGCCCGATGAGCAGGTGTGCGGTCACCGTCCCATCTTTCCTGCACATCCTGTGACGCCACAACCGGCCGAAGATCCGTTGTTGGGGCTATCCGGCGGGCGACTGCACGGGTGGGGAAAGCATCTGTCAGGCTTTGAGACATGGAATACGTGGTCGTCGCGGTGATCTTGCTCGTGGTCCTGGTGGCCGGTGCGGTGGGGCTCGTGGTGCCCCGCCTGCGTCGTCGGGAGCTGCCGCCGACCCCTCCGGTGGAGGAGATGCCGCCGCTGGTGGCCGAGGAGCCGCAGGCGCCGGTCCTGGTCGAGGAGCCGCCGGTCGCGCAGACGCCGGTCCTCGAGCGGCCCGAGCCGACCGCGGGCCGCCTGGTCCGCCTGCGCGCCCGGCTGAGCCGCTCGCAGAGCGTCCTCGGCCGCGGCCTGCTCAGCGTGCTCTCCCGCGACCACCTCGACGAGGACGCCTGGGAGGAGATCGAGGACAGCCTGATCACCGCGGACGTCGGCGTCGAGGCCACGCAGGTGATCGTGTCCCGGCTCAAGGAGCGGGTGCGCGTGCTGGGCACGAGGTCCGTGGCCGAGGTGCGGGAGCAGCTGGCCGAGGAGCTGACCGCCGCGCTCGAGCCCGAGCTCGACCGCAGCCTGAACACGTCGCCCCACGACGGCCGCCCGGCGGTCGTGCTGGTGGTCGGCGTCAACGGCGCCGGAAAGACCACCACCTGCGGGAAGATCGGCCGGGTGCTGATCGCGGACGGGCGGACCGTGCTCTTCGGGGCGGCCGACACGTTCCGGGCGGCGGCCAGCGAGCAGCTCGCGACCTGGGGTGAGCGGGTCGGCGCCGAGACGGTTCGCGGCCCGGAAGGCAGCGACCCGGCCAGCGTGGCCTTCGACGCGGTGAAGCGGGGCATCGACATCGGCATCGACACGGTGCTGGTCGACACGGCGGGCCGGCTGCAGAACAAGGTCGGCCTGATGGATGAGCTGGGCAAGGTCAAGCGGGTGGTGGAGAAGCACGGCCCGGTCGACGAGACGCTGCTGATCCTGGACGCGACCACCGGGCAGAACGGCCTGGAGCAGGCTCGCGTGTTCACCGAGGTGGTCGACGTCACCGGAGTGGTGCTGACGAAGTTGGACGGTACGGCGAAGGGCGGCATCGTCATCGCGGTGCAGCGCAAACTCGGCATTCCGGTCAAGCTGGTCGGCCTGGGCGAGGGTCCGGACGACCTCGCGCCGTTCGAGCCGGCCGCCTTCGTCGAGGCTCTTCTTGGTACCGACGGGTAGGCTCTGCGGGTGCTGTGGCGCGAGACAGGGGAGGTCTTAGGTGACGCAAGACCCCGTCCGTGAGATCCCGCTGCACGGTGGCAACGTCAGCACGGTGTCGCGGGTCGGCGACACGGTCCGCCGCAACACGGGGCCCTGGACACCGGCCGTGCATTCGCTGCTCAACCACCTCGAGCGGGTCGGCTTCACCGGCTCGCCCAAGGTCCTCGGCGTCGACGAGCGCGGTCGTGAGGTGTTGTCGTATCTCGACGGTGAGTGCGGGGAGTATCCGCTGGGCCCGCACTGGGTGACCGACGAGGCGCTGACCACCGTGGCCACCATGCTGCGGATGTTCCACGACGCGCAGTACGGCTTCCAGCCGCCGCCCGGGTCGGTGTGGCGCTCGTTCGGGCCGCCGCCGCCGGACGCCGAGGTGGTCTGCCACCACGACGCCGCGCCGCACAACGTGGTCTGGCGGCCGGACGGCACGCTGGCCCTGATCGACTTCGACCTGGCGTCGCCCGGCGCGCGGATCTACGACGTGGCGTACGCGGCGTGGACCTGGGTGCCGCTGTTCAGCGACCGGGACTCGTACACGCTGGGCTGGAAGCGGCCCAACCGGCCGCGCCGGCTGCGGTTGTTCGCCGACGCCTACGGGCTCATCCCGCGCGACCGGCATCGGCTGGTGCGGACCATAAGGAAACGGATCGTGGATCACGTCGAGGGCATCCGGCGGATGGCCGCGGCCGGTGACCCGGCGTTCGTCAGAATCGTGCATAAAGGGCATCTCCGGCGACCGATGCGCGACCTGCGGCTGCTTGACTACGAACGGCACACCCTCGAGTACGCGCTGCGATAGTCGGCTGTGAGGTTTTCTTCACACGTACGAAACAACCCGTCACATCTCGGAAACCGCACGTGTCCTTTCCGCGAAACAGCGGACCGGAAGGGTTCCCCCCTGATAACAAGCTCAGCCTTCAGCCCTTTCCGGGGCGGCGGCGGGGCTGAGGACGGCGCTCTGGCGATGAAGCCACAGGGCCGTGCGGGAGGACACCTTTTCCGAGAGGAGGCAGCGTGGAGGTCAACACCGGTAACACCGCATGGTTGCTCCTGTCGTCTGCGCTCGTATTGCTCATGACCCCCGGTCTGGCGCTGTTCTACGGTGGCCTCAACCGGTCCAAGGGCGTTCTCAACATGATGATGATGAGCTTCTCGTCCATCGGGCTCATCTCCGTGTTGTGGGTGCTTTACGGCTTCACCCTGGCGTTCGGCTCGAACTCCAACGAGGGTGCCAACAACATCATCGGCAGCTTCACCCAGTACTTCGGCACCGGCACCAGCTGGATCGGCGACGAGTGGATGCTCGGCGACACCGGCACCGGCATTCCGACGTACGTGTTCATGGTCTTCCAGATGATGTTCGCCATCATCACCGTCGCCCTGATCAGCGGCTCGCTGTCGGACCGCCTCAAGTTCGGCGGCTGGGTGCTCTTCGCGCTCGGCTGGTTCACCCTGGTCTACGTCCCGGTCGCGCACTGGGTCTGGGGCGGCGGCTGGATCGGCGCCAAGCTCGGCGCGCTGGACTTCGCGGGTGGCACGGCGGTGCACATCAACGCGGGTGCCGCGGCGCTGGGCGTCGCACTCGTGCTCGGCAAGCGGATCGGCTGGCCGCGGGAGAACATGCGGCCGCACAACGTGCCGTTCGTGGCGCTGGGCGCCGGCCTGCTGTGGTTCGGCTGGTTCGGGTTCAACGCCGGCTCGGAGCTGACCGTCGACAGCGTCACCGCGGTCGCCTTCGTGAACACCCAGGTCGCCACGGCCGCCGCGCTGCTCGGCTGGGTGATCGTGGAGTGGCTGCGCGACGGCAAGCCGACCCTGGTCGGCGCGTCCTCCGGCGCGGTCGCCGGCCTGGTCGCCATCACCCCGGCGTGTGGCTTCATCGCCCCGCTGCCGGCCGCCCTGCTGGGCATCATCGCCGGTGTGCTCTGCGCCCTGGCCGTGGGCCTGAAGTACCGCTTCGGCTACGACGACTCGCTCGACGTGGTCGGCGTCCACTTCGTCGGCGGCTGGATCGGCTCGCTGGGCATCGGCTTCTTCGCCACCACCCAGGTGAACGCGCTGGCCGCGAACGAGAGCCTGTTCTACGGCGGCGGCGTCACCCAGCTGTGGAAGCAGTTCGTGGGCAGCGCGGCCGTCACCGTGTACTCGTTCCTGGTCGCGGCCGTCATCGCACTCATCCTCAAGGCCCTGAAGATCTTCCGGGTCAGCGAGGAGGCCGAGGTCGGCGGCATCGACATCGCGGACCACGGCGAGACGGGCTACGACTTCACGCCGGCCGGCGGCTCGGGCGGTGGCGGCGCGTTCGCCATGGCCGGCCTGACCGGCAAGCACGAGGCGCCGAGCGATGCCGGGGTCGACGCTGACGGCAAGGCAGACGTCAGCCAGAAGGTCGCCGGTTAACTTCTCGTATGGCTGCTCCGATGGAGGGACTGAGCATGAAGCTGGTGACCGCGGTCATCAAGCCGTACCAGCTCGACGCGGTGAAAGAGGCGCTGCACGCCCTTGGCGTGGCCGGCCTGACCGTGAGC
>NZ_JBFAZH010000276.1:0-7787 GCF_040681735.1 Actinoplanes sp. NPDC051633
CTATCAAAAAATTTTAACAAATGATGAAAAACGTCATTTTCATGTCTCATTGGGTCTATCTCATCTTCCAGCTGTTGAATATGTTGCTGAAGTTCTTGATTGTTAGATGGCCAGCCCGACGATGATCCCCTCGGGGCCGCGGACGTAGCAGAGCAGGTAGCTGTCCTCGTAGCGGACCAGCTCACCGACCAGCTCGGCGCCGTGCGCGCGCAGGCGGGCGACGACGTCCTCGATGTCCTCGACGGCGAACATCACGCGGTGCATGCCGACGGTGTTGTGCGGCGGGTTGCGCGGTCCTGCAATCGCCGCGGGAGTGTGGTATTTCGCGAGTTCCAACCGGCTGTGGCCGTCCGGGGTCCGCATCATCGCGATGTCGCAGCGGACGCCGTCGAGTCCGACGGTGCGGCCCGCCCAGCTGCCCTCGGTCTGTGCCCGGCCCTCCAGCTCCATCCCGAGCTCCCCGAAGAACGCGATGGCGGCCTCGAGGTCGTCGAAGACAATGCCGACGTTGTCCATCCGCTTGATCGTCATGGTGGTCTCCGTCTTCGTCGCGCGGCCCGTCGTGGGCCGCCTGTGCCCCGAGGACGAAGCGGGCGCCGCATTCTCGACACACGGGTGTCAGCTCGCCAGGTCGGCTGCCTCGCGACGCCACCCGTTCTCCATGCACAGCGTGCGCGCCGTCGACACCAGCGACACCACGTGCGGCGACGGGTCCTGCAGCCGCC
Source organism: Actinoplanes sp. NPDC051633 (assembly GCF_040681735.1). Classification (NCBI taxonomy): domain Bacteria; kingdom Bacillati; phylum Actinomycetota; class Actinomycetes; order Micromonosporales; family Micromonosporaceae; genus Actinoplanes; species Actinoplanes sp. NPDC051633. Next base: position 726 of record NZ_JBFAZH010000276.1, read on the forward strand.
ACAGCAGCGACCACGGATAGCGGGGCACCACCTGCTCGAAGGGCAACCAGGCGACATCGTCGTCCGGCGTCACCGCCGAGGCCGGCACGCACGCCACGCAGCGGCCCTGCACGACCAGGTCGACCGCGGCCCGCAGGCTCTGCACGGTGCCGGGGAACATCGCCGGGAAGAACCCGGCCGACCGGCAGGCCTCCGCCACGAACTCGTTGAACTCGGGTGCCCGCTCCTCATCGGCGAGCAGCAGCGTCTCGTCGCGCAGCGCGGCCACCGGCACCACCGAACGCCCCGCGAGGGGATGGCCGGCGGGCACCAGGACACCGACCGGGTCGAGCCGGAACAATTCCGACGCGATCGCCGCCGGCACGCCCGAGACTCGGCCCACCCCGATGTCGAGACGCCCGTCGGCCAGCAGGCGGCACTGCTCGGGCACGCCCGCGGTCACCTGATGGATCTCCAGGTCGGGATGGGCGGCCCGGATGGCCCGGATCACCGGACGCGCCGCGTCGTACCCCTCGTCGAGCATTCCGATGCGCAGCGTCGGCGGCGTGAGCGCCGCACCCAGCGCGACCATCGCCGCCCGGTCCACGTGCTCCAGGATCTGCCGCGCCTCGATCAGGAAGCGAGCGCCGGCCGCGGTCAGCGAGATCTGCCGGCCGGTGCGGTCGACCAGCAGCACGCCCAGGGTGCGTTCCAAACGTTGCAATTGTGTCGTCAGCGCGGACGGCGCGATGTGCTCGCGCGAGGCGGCCCGGCCGAAGTGGAGCTCCTCGGCCACGGTCACGAAGAAGCGCAGCTGGCGTAACTCGAGCCGACCGGCCGTGACCCCATCGGCGACCGCTCGGATGTGGCCGGTATGTCCGGTCGCAGCGCGGTCCACGCCGGTCAGGTGTCCGGTCCGGTGGGCCATGACGGGCCTCCTCGCTACCTTGCCGACGTCATCGATCGACTCCGCTCCGAGAATTGTTATCGCTAACATTTTCGTCGTCAAGGCGTAAGAAGTAAGAAACCTCGCGGATACGGGCCAGCTGTTAGCGGTCACAAAGGCTGTTGGGCGTCCGTCGGCGACGCCGTGACCGGCCGCGGCAGGCCCGGCGCGGGACTGATGCCGGGCTCCTCACCGCGGGCCACCGCGCCCGGCGCCTCCTCGCGGCGGATGCCGGCGGCCTCGTACGCGGCCTGCTCGTCGAGCGTCTCGGCCTCGAGGAGAGCGTGCGCCAGCCGGTCCAGCTGCGGACGGTGCCGCCGCAACAGGTCGAGCGCCTGGCCGTAACAATCGTCGACCATCCGGCGCACCTCGGCGTCCACCAGCTCCTTGGTCGCCGGCGCGACCCCGTCCAGGCCCAGCGGCGACTCGCTGCCCGGTGGCGGCAGGACGGTCACCGGCCCGATCGCCTCCGACATGCCCCACCGGCCGACCATCTGCCGGGCGATCGCGCTGACCTGGTCGAGGTCGCTCTCCGCCCCCGTGGTCATGTCGCCGAAGACGACCTCCTCCGCGGCCCGGCCGCCCAGCGCGCCGATGATCCGGCCGCGCAGGAACCTCTCCGAATAGCCGTAGCGGTCGGCCGCCGGGCTCTGGAAGGTCACGCCCAGCGCCTGGCCGCGCGGGATGATCGAAACCTTCCGGACCGGGTCGGCGCCCGGCGTCAGCATGCCGAGCAGGGCGTGGCCCGACTCGTGGAAGGCGGTGCGCTCCTTCTCCTCCGGGGTGAGCATGATGCCGCGCACCGTACCCAGGACGATCTTCTCCAGGGCGTCGCTGAAGTCCGCGGCCTTGACCGTCTCGTGCCGCCGCCGCGCGGCGAGCAACGCCGCCTCGTTCACCAGGTTCTTCAGGTCCGCGCCGACCATGCCCGGGGTCGAGGCGGCCAGCGACGCCAGGTCGACGTCGGCGTCCACCGGAACGCCGCGGGTGTGCACCTCGAGGATCTTGCGCCGGCCGGGCAGATCGGGCGGGCTCACGGTGACCCGCCGGTCGAACCGGCCCGGCCGCAGCAGCGCCTGGTCGAGGATCTCGGCGCGGTTGGTGGCGGCCAGCACGACGACGCCCTCGCTGCCGGTGAAGCCGTCCATCTCGGTGAGGATCTGGTTGAGCGTCTGCTCGCGCTCGTCGTTGCCGCCCAGCGACTGGGCGCCGCCGCGGGCCCGGCCGATCGCGTCCAGCTCGTCGATGAAGATGATCGCCGGCGCGACCTTCTTGGCCTGCTCGAAGAGGTCACGCACCCGGCTCGCGCCGACCCCGACGATCATCTCGATGAACTCCGACGCCGACATCGAGAAGAACGGCACCTTCGCCTCGCCGGCCACCGCCCGGGCGAGCAGCGTCTTGCCCGTGCCCGGCGGGCCGGAGAGCAGCACGCCGTGCGGGATCTGCGCGCCCAGCTTGCGGTAGCGATCCGGGTTGCGCAGGAAGTCGACGATCTCGGTGACCTCCTGCTCCACCTCCTCGATCCCGGCCACGTCGGCGAAGGTGGTGCGCGGCCCCGACTCCGGCGAGTAGAGCTTGGCGCGCGACCGGCCGAAGCCGCCGATCCCGCCCGCGGCCGCCGAGGCGCTGCGCCGCAGGAACCAGATCAGCAGGCCGACCAGCAGCAGCGTCGGACCGAAGCCGAGCAGCACCTGCTGCCAGATCGGCGCGGGCGCGTCCGGCGAGTTGGCGTTCACGGGCACGCCGTTGGCCTGCAACTGCGCGAACAGATTGTCGGCCGCAAAGGACGGCCGCTCGGTGGTGAACCGGTCGACCTGCTCGCTCTGCTTGGAACCGGTCGGCGTGTACGCCACCTTCTTGCTGAACGTGCCCTCGATGGTGTCGCCGGTCGAGGTGATGTCGGCCACGTTTGCCGACTGCACCTGGGTCAGGAAGAAGGTGTACGACACCGGCGTGCGCGCCTCAGGCCGCAGCAGCATCGACGAGACGATCCAGTTGATCACCAGCAGCAGGAGCAGCATCCAGCCGAACCGCATCCAGGCCGGGCGCTGGGGTTTGGGTGCCTGCCCGCCCGGCGGCGCGCCCTCCACCCGCCAGGGTTTCGGCTCGTCGCGCCGGGGTTGCGTCATGCCTTGAAACGTACCCCCGGAAACATGGGAGAGTCCTGTGATGGATTTCCGCCGCACGTACCGCGCCGCCGCCGTCTCCTACGCCGATCTGGTGTCGCGGTTGCCGGTCGACTCGGACGTCACCTTCGGCGAGTGGAGCCTGCGGTCGCTGGTCGGACACACGGTCAGCTCGGCGATCCGGCAGGTGCCCGAGGCGCTCGCCGCGCCGCCGGCGGAGATCGCGGTCGACTCGCCGGAGGGCTACTGGGCATTGGCCCGGTCGGCGCCGGCGTCGCTGATCGAGTCGGCCCGGGCGGCCTCGGACGAGGACGCGCTGTCGACCGGCAAGCAGCTCGGCGACGACCCCGCGGCGACCGTCGGCGAGCTGATCGGGCGGGCCACGTCGGTCCTGGCCGCGGCCGGCGACGACGACCTGGTGGCGACGCCGGTCGGCGGGATGCGGGTGCGTGACTGGCTGCCGACGCGGACGCTCGAGCTGGTGGTGCACGGCCTCGACGCGGCCGGCGCGGCGGGTGTGCCGTTCGAGCCGCCGGCCGCCGCGGTGGCGGAGACGGCGGCGCTGCTGGCGAAGGTCGCGGCGGTGGTCGGCGACGGCCCGGCGGTGGTCCGTGCGCTGACCGGCCGCGGCCCCCTGCCTCAGGGTTTCTCGGTCGTGGTCTGAGCCAGCACGCGACGGCGCAGCAGCTCGTACTGCTCGCGACATCTCCGCGGTGCGTCCGGCGGGCGCTGCTGCACCTCGCCGCCGGTCACGACCTCGTCCGGCCGGAACTGATCGGCGGTGAGGTCGAGGTCGCGCCCGTCGGGCAGCCGGTTCCAGTAGTGGTGACCGACCTTGTCCCCGCCGACGAAGACCTCGCCGAGCACCAGATCCCCGCCGAGCAGCTCCTGCACGATCAGCGCGGTCACTCCACATTGACCCCGGGACGGGTTGTCCGGCCGCCAGGGCAGGTCGGCCGGATCACAGGTGTCGCTCCCCCAGGCCGCCAGGAACACCGGCCGCAGGTCGTCCTCGCTGATCGCCATGCCGTGATGGTGGACCCTCGACCGACGTGAGAGTCAAACTCATCCGGGTACGAGCACTCGACACTCCCGGACACACCCGCCGGCCAGGAGGTGGGTCACCCCCGCTGCCCCGCCGCCGGGCTGTCCCGGCAGCCGGCGAACCCGGCATCCTATTGTCGACAATCTCGACCTATTTCGTAGACTTCTCGGATGGATTTCACCCTCGCGCTCGCCGGACTCGGCGTCGGCATCGTCGTCGGCCTCACCGGCATGGGCGGCGGCGCCTTGATGACTCCGGTGCTCGTGCTGTTCTTCGGTGTCCCGCCGATCGCCGCGGTCTCCAGCGACCTGGCCGCGAGCGCCGTGATGAAGCCCTTCGGCGGGTGGGTGCACGCCCGCCGCGGCACCGTCGACTGGCGGCTGGTCCGGTGGCTGTGCGCGGGCAGCGTACCGGCGGCGTTCCTCGGTGTGCTGTTGCTGCGGCTGATCGGCGACGACGCGGCCACCCAGCACGCGATCAAGATCGCACTGGGCATCGCCCTGCTGCTGGCGGCCGGTGGCCTGCTGCTCAAGAGCTGGGCGGCACGCCGGCGGCGGGACGACGGGCCCGCCCCGGCCGTCCGGCCACGCCCGGTGCCGACGCTGCTCGTCGGCGTCGCCGGCGGGCTGATCGTCGGGCTGACCTCGGTCGGTTCCGGCTCGCTCATCGTCGTGGCGCTGCTCGCCCTCTACCCGATGCTGCGCGCCAACGACCTGGTCGGCACGGATCTCGTGCAGGCCGTTCCGCTGGTCACCGCCGCCGCGCTGGGCCACGCGCTGTTCGGCGATCTGCAGCTCGACATCGCCGCGGCGGTGCTGCTGGGCTCGATCCCGGGCGTCCTGCTCGGCGCGCGGATCTCGTCGCGAGCGCCGGCCGGCATCGTCCGCGCCGCACTGGTGATCGTCCTGACCGCGAGCGCGCTGAAGCTGCTCGACGTGCCCAACGAAGTGGTCGGCGTCGTCGTCGCGGCGATGCTGCTGGCCGCGGCGGTCCTGGCCGTGGCCGGGCGGGCCCGCCGGGCAGCCGTGATCCCGGCCCAGAAGGGCGAGTCGGCGCAGGAGCCCGCAAGCTCCCGATGACGTCGCGGCCGCGATGGCGTCAGCCCGGCGGTGGCGTTGACGGGCGCGACGAGCCACCGGCGGTGACCTAGAGCGGGCGTGACCGAACCGCCCCGCGGTGACCCTGAGCGGGCGTCGCCGGACCGCCCCGCGGTGACCTTGAGCGGGCGTCGCCGGACCGCCCCGCGGTGACCCTGAGTGGGCGTGACCGGACCGCCCCGCGGCGACCTCGAGCAGGCGTGGCGGGCCGGCCCGGCGGCGGGGCAGCGGGGGTGACCCACCGCCTGGCCGGCGCGTGGGGCGGCACTTTTCGGGCGCTCGTACCCATATGGGGTTGACCTTGTTTAGGATCGGTTGACGTCGATATGGGGAGTGACGATGTTGCGCAAGCTTGCTGCTGCCGCGCTGGTGCTCGGGGCGCCGCTCGTGGCCGCGCCCGCCGCCCGAGGTGCCGCGCCCGCCGACTGCTTCGACCGGAGCGCGCCGAGCACCTATGAGGAGAGCCGGATCGACACGCCGGCGCTGCCCGGCGGGGTGCAGGTGCCGGCCGCACTGGTGGAGGCCGGCGGCTTCACCTCCTATGTGGACCGGCTGCGGGCGGAGCTGTGCCGCGCGCGGTCGGTGGCGGCCGCCGACCGGCTGCTGAAGCAGCGCGGCGAGCAGCTGTGGCGGGCCGCGGTGGATCGCGCGCAGGGGCGGTTGTGGCAGGGCACGATCGAGAGGTACGACGACCGCCCGCTTTACTGGACCCGGCTCATCGGGACGCGTGACCTGCGGCAGTGGCGGCCCTCGTTCGCAGTGCCGGAGCCGGCGCGTGCCGGGCTGTTGCGCACGTTCGAGTATGCGGCCCGCGGACTCACCACCAAGGACTTCCCGGCCCGGCCGGGCGTGACGCGGTTGCTGGTCAGCGGCTTCGACCCCTATCAGCTCAACAACGAGATCCGCCGCTCGAACCCGTCCGGCGCCGCGGCGCTGCAGCTCGACGGCGTGACCGTCAAGGCGAACGGCAGGACGATCCGGATCGAGACGGTCGCGTTGCCGGTGACGTGGAGCGGCTTCGACGCGGGCATCGTGGAGGACGCCTTCGGGCCGCACCTGACCGCGAGCGCTCCCCGCCGGGCGGATCTGATCATGACGATCAGCCAGGGCCTCCGCGGCACGATGAACATCGAGCAGTGGGCCGGCGCGTGGCGCGGCGGCAACCCCGACAACAACAACGAGGGCACGCCGGAGCCGGTCCCGCCGGCCGCCGGCTGGCCCCAGCCCTCGCCGCAGCCGGAGTTCATCGAGACCACGCTGCCCTATCAGGCGATGATCTCCGCGGGCACGACGCCGTGGCCGGTCCGGCTGAACCCGCAGATCTGCGAGTGGGCCGCCGGTGACCGCCCGACCGGCCCGGTGACCTGCAAGACCACTGGGCCGACGCCGGGTTCGCAGGCCCAGTCCGGCGGCGGCGGCAACTACCTGTCGAACGAGAGCATGTACCGCTCGAACCGCCTCCGGCTGGCCCTCGGCGCCACCGACGTGCCGGGCGGTCACCTGCACATCTCGGCGCTGGTCTACCCGGCCGACCCGCTGGTGCTGATCGACCAGGCGTTCGCGGCGGACCGGGCGCAGACCATCGAGCAGACGATGGCGCTGGTGAAGGCGGCCGGCGCGGCGGTGGCGCGGTAAGGGTTTCGTAAGCCGCCGAGATCTTCCGGGGCTGTGGTCCGGCGGATTGACTGTCCTGTGTGATGAGACGACTGATTCGCCGGCCCGCCACCTGGGTGGTTGTGGCCGCGGTGCTCGGCGCCGGGCTCTACTGGTTCCAGCCGTGGCGGCTGTTCACCACCACGGTGGTGCGGGAGCAGCTGTCCCAGGCCGGCGGTCCGGCGCCGGCGCTCTCGAGTGGTGCGCCGAGTG
>NZ_JBFAZH010000277.1:0-7738 GCF_040681735.1 Actinoplanes sp. NPDC051633
CGCGAGCTCAACGCCGCCGCCTCGGTCCACCGGTCGCAATCCTCGAGCACCCGCTCGAGCAGCTCGGCCGACTTCGTGAGCTCGCTGCGGTCGGTGAGCGCGTTGGCGACGAACCACATCGCGCGCTTGTCCGTCATCTCCGGCAGCGTCATCTCACCGCCCTGCAGGATCGTGAAACCGGCCAGCCAGACCGCCGCGACCGGATCGCCCGCGTGCTTCTCTAGAGCGGCCCGCGCCTCGGTCAGCCGTCCGCGCAGGAACCAGTACCAGGTCAGCGCCACGGCCAGCCGAACACCGCCGCGTGCCAGCGCCGCTCGCAGGTTGGCCGTCTCCGTGTCCAGGCGGGCCAGCCAATCCTTCTGGCCCGGCCCGCGCAGCTCGGGGTCGGCCCGCTCGGCCAGCTCGGTGAAATAGCGCGCGTGCCGGGCCCGCGTCGCCTCCAGATCGGGCACCCGCTCCAGGCAGAACGCGGCCACCGACTCGAGCAGCCGATAGCGCGGCGCCGGCCCGGTGTCGTCGACCGCCACCAGCGACCGGTCCACGAGCCGGGCCAGCACGTCGAGCTCGGTCTCGCAGACCACCTCGGCCGCGTCCGGCGTGCAGCCGTCCCGGAACACCGCCATCCGGGCCAGGGCGGTCCGCTCCTCGTCGTCCAGCAGATCCCAGCTCCAGCCGATCACGGCGGTCAGGGTGCGCTGCCGTTCGGGCAGATCGCGCTGCTGCGTGGTGAGCAGCCGGAAGCGGTCGTCCAGCCGCTGCACGACACCGTCGACGCCGAGCGCGCGGACCCGGGTGGCGGCAAGCTCGAGCGCCAGGGGCAGCCCGTCGAGGCGCCGGCACAGCTGGGCGACGGCGGGGGCGGTGCGCTCGTCCAGGTGGAAGGTCCGGTGGTGCGCTGAGGCGCGGACCGCGAAAAGGCGCGCCGCGGCCGATCGCCGCACCGCGTCGACGTCGTGCTCGTCGGCGGGCAGCGCCAGCGGCGGCACCTCCCACACGTGCTCGCCGGCCAGCCCCAGCGGCGCGCGGCTGGTGGCCAGCACGGTGACGCGTTCGGCGTCCCGCAGCAGCCGTGCGACCAGGCCGGCCGCCTCCTCGATGACGTGTTCGCAGTTGTCCAGGACCAGGAGAAGATCTTTGTGGCGTACGGCGGACAGCAGGCGATCCTCGGCCGCGACGGAGGCACCGGCCGCCTCCCGGACGTCGAGAGTCGCCAGCACCCGCTCGGCAACGCCGGAAATGATCTTCGCGCCGCCGCCTCCCCCACCCGGGCTCAGGGTGGGTCGCCCTGCGCGAAGGCCGCCGCCTCCCCCACCCCGGCACTGGGTGGGATCGACGTTAGCGCCCGGCTCCGACGATTCCCGCGGCTTGTCCACAGGCGGCAGCGGCGACAGCTCGACCAGGTGCGCGCCGTCCGGGAAGTCCAGCTCCCGCGCCACCTCGACGGCCAGCCGGGTCTTGCCCACGCCGCCCGGCCCGACCAGCGTGACCAGCCGCCGCCCGCGGACCAGCCCACGGACCTCGGTGACTGCCTCGGCCCGGCCGACCAGCTCGTCCAGCCGGGCCGGCACGTTGTTGCGCACCCGCGCGGCGGGCGGCGGCGCGCTCAGGCCGGTGTCCTGCGCCAGGATCTGCCGGTGCAGCGCCACCAGCTCCGGCCCGGGGTCGAGGCCGAGCTCGTCCGCGAGGCGTTCGCGCAGGTCCCCGTACACGTCCAAGGCCTCGGCCTGGCGCCCGCCCGCATAGAGCGCCCGCATCTGCAGCCCGCGCAGACCCTCGCGCAGCGGGTGCCGGGCGACCAGCTCGGCCAGCTCGGCCGCGACCAGGTCGTGTTCGCCGCGGGCCAGCCGCGCGTCGGCGAGCCGCTCCCGCACGGCGAGCCGCTGCTCGGCCAGCCGGGTCGCCTCGGCCCGCGCGAACTCGTAGTCCGCCACGTCGGCATAGGCGTCGCCCCGCCACATCTCCAGCGCCTCGGTCAGCCGTGCGGCCTCGACGAGGGCGACGAACCGGTCGGCGTCAACCTCCTCCGGGCCGGTGCGCAGCACGTACCCCGGTGGCCTGGACTCGATCAGGTCGCGGGCGCCCGGCTCGGCGTCGTTCAGGGCCTTGCGTAGCTGAGAGACCCGCACCTGCAATGCGCCGGAGGCGTTGACCGGTGCGTCCGTACCCCACAGGTCGTCGATCAGGCGGTCGGCCGAGACCACGGTGTTGCGGTTGGTCAGCAGCGCGGCGAGCAGGACGCGGACCTTGACGCCGGGCACCACCACGGGCTCGCCGGCGTCCGTGCTGACGGCGAGCGGACCCAGGACGCCGAACCGCATCCGCCCACCTTAAGGCGACCGGAAGGAGACCGTAAGCGCTGGTCGGCACGGTATTCCCATGACATACGCAACCGTGAACGGCCTGGACATGTACTACGAGGAGCACGGCACGCTCGAGGGGCGCCCGGTCGTGCTGCTGCACGGCGCTCTCTCCGCCATCGGCACCTCCTTCGGCGAGATCCTTCCGCTGCTCGCCAAGACCCGCCGCGTCATCGCCGTCGAGCTGCAGGCGCACGGCCGCACCTCCGACGCCGACCGCCCGCTGACCGTCGAGGGGTTCGCCGCCGACGTCGTGGCCCTGCTCGACCATCTCGGCGTCGAGCGGGCCGACTTCTTCGGGTGGAGCATGGGCGCGGGCGTCGCGCTGCAACTGGGCACCCACCACGCCGAGCGGGTCGGCAAGCTGGTCCTGGCCTCGGTCAGCTTCACCGCCGACGGCCTCCACCCGGGCCTGCTCGACGGCATCCAGGAGCTGGAGCCCGAGCACCTGCACGGGTCGGAGTTCCACGAGGAGTACCTGCGCATCGCCGCCGACCCGGCCGGCTTCCCCAACCTGGTGGCCAAGTGCAAGGCCTTCGACGCGGACGTCCCGGAGTGGTCGGCCGACGAGATCCGCGCGATCGCCGCGCCCACGATGCTCGTGCTGGGCGACTCGGACATCATCCGCCCGGAGCATGCCGTCGCGATGTTCCGGTTGCTGGGCGGCGGCGTGCCGGGCGACCTGCAACCCATGCCCGCCTGCCGGCTCGCCGTGCTGCCCGCCACCACACACACGTCCATCCCGCAGCGGGCCGATTTGATCGCACCGATGGTGCATGAATTTCTTTCAGCTTAGCGAGCTAGAGTCGACGATCGTCGATCTAGTGCGCAGGAGTACGGATGTCCACTGCTCGTCGCTTCGCGGTCCTGTCGTCGGGCGTCGCCCCCCCCGGACAGCGGGTCCTGTTCCGCCGGGCCGTGGTGCTGGGCGGCAGTGTCGCCGGGCTGATGGCGGCGCGCGTGCTCAGCGATCACGCCGACGAGGTGCTGATCATCGAGCGGGACGATCTCGCCGCCCTCGACGTGTCCGATGCGGACATTGCCGCCGATCCGGTCGGAGCGACCGGTCCCCGCCCGGGTGTGCCGCAGGGCAGCCAGGTGCACGCGCTGCTGCCCTCCGGGCAGATCCAGCTGGAACGCTGGTTCCCGGGTTTCGTCGAGGCGGCGCTGGCGGCCGGTGCGGTGAACCCGCCGCCGGACGCCCACCGGTTCTACATGGACGGCGATCTGCGCGCCGCTCCGCAGGGCGCGACCGGGATGCCCGGGCTGATCTCCAGCCGGCCGTTCCTGGAGGCACTGATCCGGCACCGGGTGCTCGCCCTGCCGAACGTCCGCGTCCACACCGGCGTGGTCGAAGGGCTGATCGTCAGGGACGGCGTGGTCACCGGGGTGCGGCACGCGGGCGGCGAGGAGGAGGCCGGCTTCGTGGTCGACGCGACCGGGCGGTCGAGCCGGCTCAGTGACTGGATCGCGGCGTACGACTTCCCGAAGCCGCCGCTGCAGCGGATGGGCATCAAGTTGAACTATGCGACCGCGCTGTTCAAGCGGCCGGCGGACCCGGACGTGTGGACCGCCATCTCGATCACCACCCCGGCGCCGGGGCGGACAGCGAGGATCGCCGGCTTCACCCCGATCGAGGGCGACCGGTGGACGATGCTGATCTCCGGGTACGCCGACGACCGGCCGAGCCGCGACAGCGACGACTACCGCCGCCGCTGCACCGACGACTTCCCGGCCGAGTTCGGCACCGTGGCGACGACCGCCGAGCAGGCGAGCGACGTGCTGACCTACCACCAGGCGGACAGCCGGCGCCGCGACTTCCACAAACTCGACCGCTTCCCGGCCCGGCTGGTCGCCGCGGGCGACGCGGTGGCGTCGTTCAACCCGGTCTACGGCCAGGGCATGACGTCGGCGATGCTGCACGCCTCCTGCCTGTCGGAGTATCTGCGCTCCGACCCCGACCTGACCCGGCCGGCCGTGTCCTACTTCGCCGACGTGAAGATCGTGGTCGACGCGGCCTGGCAGATCTCCACCATGCCGGACCTGGGCCTGCCGCACGTCGACGGCCCCTACCCGAAGGGCTACAAGGCGATCCGCTGGATCAGCGGCCTGGTCTACAAGGCCTCGCAGAAGGACCGCGAGCTGAACCGCAGCCTGGGTGAGGTGACGACCATGCTCGCCCACCCGAGCTCTTTGACCAGTCCGAAGGTGCTCTTCCGTGCCCTAGCCGCTGGAGTCCGGGCCGCCGGAGTCCGGGCCTGACCCGGCGAGGTCTCGGTAGGCCGGGCGGAGCAGGTCGGTCAGCGGGATGTGCCGGATCCGGATCGGCGGGGCGTCCAGGGCCCGCAGCAGCAGCTCCGGTGGCGCGGTGACCCTCGACGGGCGCTCGCGGAGGCGGCTCAGCGAGATCGCGGGGGAGTAGAAGTCGGCCAACCGGTCCTCCAGCGCGGTGTCCGGGACGGCCAGCGGGTCGATCGCCTCGGCCGGGTCGGGCGTCGCGCGCAACGCGTCCAGCAGCTCGTCGCGGCTGCGACCACGCCAGGCCAGCACCAGGAACGGGTCGTCGTCGAAGGCCTCGGCCAGCACGTAGAGCACGGCCGAGGCGTGCTTGCAGGGAACGCTCCAGTCGGGACAGCTACACACCATCTCCACCGTGGAGGGGAACAGCGGCAGTGCCAGTTCGTCGAAGACGTCGACGATCTCGTGCGGCATGGTGCCGGCCAGCAGCGCCGCGCGGTACAACGCCTGCCCGCCCAGCGCCGACAGGACCGACGTCCACTGTGTCTCGTCGTAGGCGGCGATGGTCAGCGTGACGACGTACGGGTCCGGCCGGGAGCCCTGCACCCGCCCGCTGACCCGGCCCGGCGTCAAGGTGAAGTCGATGACCTGCCCCTTGCGCGCGTAGGTGCGCCCCCGCGCGAGTCGCCCGGGCGGGCAGATCTCCTCGAGGATGTCCACGAACCGCCGCGACCACCACTGCTCACCGATCTTGCCGCGCTGCGCCCGCACGGCCAGCCCGCCGTCCACCTTGATCGGCTGCCCACCCTCGAAGAAGCGCCCCTCGGGATCCACCGGCATCAGGCCACCGCCGCCCGGTCGAGCGCGAACAGCTCACGCAGCTGATCGGTGGACAGGTCGGTGACCCACTCCTCGCCGGTGCCGACCACCGACGCGGCCAGCGCCTTCTTCCGCTCGATCATCGCGTCGATCTTCTCCTCCAGCGTGCCCGTGCAGATGAACTTGCGGACCTGCACATTGCGTTTCTGCCCGATCCGGAACGCGCGGTCGGTCGCCTGGTCCTCGACCGCCGGGTTCCACCACCGGTCGTAGTGGATGACGTGGTTGGCCGCGGTCAGGTTGAGCCCGGTGCCGGCCGCCTTGAGCGACAACAGGAACAGCATCGGCTCGTCGTCGGTCTGGAACCGCTCGACCAGCGCGTCCCGCCTCGCCTTGGTCAACCCGCCGTGCAGCCACAGCACCGGCCGGTCGAGGTGTGCCGCGAGGTAGGGCTGGAGCATCGACCCGAACTCGCTGTACTGCGTGAAGATCAGCGCCTTGTCGCCGTCGGCGATGATCTCCTCGGTCAGCTCCTCGAGGCGGGCCAGCTTGCCCGACCGTCCCGGCAGCCGGGACCCGTCCTTGAGCAGGTGGGCCGGATGATTGCAGACCTGCTTGAGCTTGGTCATCGCGGCGATCACGTTGCCCCGCCGCTGGATGCCCTCGCTGCCCTCGATCACCGCCATCATGTCCTCGACCACGGCCTGGTAGAGGGTGGCCTGCTCGGCGGTCAGCGTGCACCACGCCTTCATCTCGTCCTTGTCGGGGAGGTCCGAGATGATCGACTTATCGGTCTTGAGCCGGCGCAGCACGAACGGCCCGGTGGCCCGCTTGAGCGCCGCGGTGGCGTCGGCGTCCTGCCGGCTCTCGATCGGCTCCTGGAACCGGCGCCGGAACCGCTTGGCCGGCCCGAGCAGCCCCGGGTTGGCGAACTCCATGATCGACCAGAGCTCGGCCAGGTGGTTCTCCACCGGCGTGCCGGTCAGCGCCAGCCTGGTCCTGGCCGGGATCGCGCGCACCGCCTGCGACTGGCGGGTGCCGCTGTTCTTGATCGCCTGCGCCTCGTCACACGCCACCCGGCCCCAGGCGATCTCGCGCAGCGCCTGCAGGTCGCGCAGAGCCGTGCCGTAGGTGGTGATCACCAGGTCGGCGCCGGCCACCGCGGCCAGGAACTCGTCCTCCCGCTTGCGGGTGGCGCCGTGATGCACATAGACCCGCAGGCTCGGCGCGAACCGCGCCGACTCCTTCTGCCAGTTGCTGACCAGCGACATCGGGCAGATCAGCAGGGTCGGCAGCACCGGCTGCTCCGGCTCGTCGGCCAGCTCCACGGGCATCCGCTCGCCGGGCACCCGCTCGGCGAGCAGCAGCGACAGCGTCTGGGCGGTCTTGCCGAGCCCCATGTCGTCCGCGAGGACGCCGCCCAGCCCCAGGCGCGCCAGGAAGTGCAGCCAGGAGAGACCGCGTTCCTGGTACGGCCGCAGCACCCCCTGGAACGCGGCCGGCGTGGGCACCGGCGACAGTCGCTCGGCCGCCCCGCCGAGCAGGTCACCGAGCATCCCGTCGGCGTCCACCTCGACCAGCGGCAGATCCTCGTCGCCGCCGTCCACCACCTGCTGGAGCACCTCGCCGGCGGTGATCTCGCCGGTCCGCCGCCGGTCGACCGCGCGCAGCGCCGCCTTGAGCTGCCGGTCGTCGAGCTCCACCCACTGCCCTCGGATGCGCACCAGCGGCACCTTGAGCCGGGCCAGCTCGGCCAGCTCCTCGGCGGTCACCACGCCGTCGCCGACCACCAGGTCGATCCGGAAGGAGACCAACTGGTCCAGGCCGAACCCGGAGTCGGCCACGGCCCGCGACGAGTCCTTCTTCGTCCGCGACCGGGTGGTGAGCTTGAGCCCCACCGCCTTGCGCCCGGCCCACTTGGGCAGCAGCACCCCGAAGCCGGCCGCCTGCAGTAACGGCGCCGCGTTCCGCAGGAACTCGTGCGCCTCGTTCGTCGCCAGCCGCATCGCGGCCGGCTGCGGCTCACGCAGCGCGACGTGCAGCAGCGGGAAGAGCCGCACGGCACGGCCCAGCCCCGCGAGCAGCGTCTCGTCGGGCCGCTGCGGTAAGCCGGGCATCCGGCCGCCCTCCCACAGCGCGGCCGCGGGCAGGTAGACGCTCGGATCCTCGGCCGACTGCAGCGCGAACTCGAGCGCCCACTCGTCCTCGCCCGGCGGCGGCTCGCTGAGCCGGAAGCTGACCCGGATCGGCCCGTTCGCCTCGTGGGCCGCGCGAAGCCACCCCTCCAAGGCGCGGCGCAGCTCGGCCACCTCGGCGGGCGCCGC
>NZ_JBFAZH010000278.1:0-7734 GCF_040681735.1 Actinoplanes sp. NPDC051633
CCCCAGCCCCCCACGGCCCCCCAGCAGATCCCCCGGCCGCGGTCCCCCGCGCGGCCCGCGCCGGGGCCCGCGGCCGGGGGCGCCCGCGGCAACCCCAGGACCTTGACGGGTACGCGCGCAGCGCCGCCGGCCCCGATGCCGAGCCGGCCGGTGTCGCCGTTGCCCCAGCAGTAGGCGACGTACCGGGCGTCCAGCGCGCACGTGTGCTGGTCACCGCTGTCCAAGTCACGCAGCGCGGCATTTGTATCGCGGGTGATCCGCTGCGGGGTCGTGACGTCCGCCGTGTCGCCGCCGCCGAGCTGCCCCTTGCCGCCCGAGCCCCAGCACCAACCGGCGCCGAGCGTGTCGAGGCCGCAGACGTGCTCGCCACCCACGGCCAGCTGCGCGAACCTCGGACCGCCCTGAGCGGCCGCCCGCGTCTCGACGCCACTGGCCGTCCGTCCCCAGCACGACGCCCGGCCGTTCTCGTCGACCGCGCACGCCGCCTGTTTGCCCACGGCGATCTGCCGGACCACTCCGGCGCCGGCGACCCGCACCGGCTCGTCCGAGTCCGCGAGGCCGCCGTTGCCGAGTTGGCCGCGGGCGCCGGCGCCCCAGCACCAGGCCACCCCGGCGGCGGTCGCCGCGCAGGTGGTGTTTCCGCCCGCCGCGATGTCGACCACGGGATCGGTCAGGCCGGAAGCCGTGGAGACGCGTACCGGGCGGTCGGCGTCCGTGGATCCGCCACGGCCGAGCTGGCCCTTGTCAGCCGAGCCCCAGCACCAGGCCGCGCCGTCCTCGTCGATCGCACAGCTGTGGTTCTCCCCGGTCGTCACCTCGACCAGCAAGTAGGGCGGCTCGCGGTCGGGGAACCTCACCGCCGCCGCCGCGTGCCGGTCGGTGGTGTCGCCGACGCCGAGCTGACCCGACGAGTTGTCGCCCCAGCAGAAGACGCCGCCGCGATATTCGAGCGCGCAGGTGTGCTCCTCGCCCGCGTCGACCTGCACGGCGATGGTCATCTCGCCCATCTGCACCGGCACCGCACGGGTCACCGCCGCCAGCGGGTCGCCGTCGCCGAGCTGGCCGTCGCTGTCGTTGCCCCAGCAGTAGAGCGCTCCGACGCTGGTCACCGCGCAGGAGTGGGCCCGCCCGGCGGCGACCGAGGCCGCGCCGACGGTCGCCGCGCGCACCGAATCCGGGTCGATGCCGTCGGGCCAGGCGATATCCGCTGCCTTCGCGGGCGCCGCCGGCCACAGGGCCAGGAGCAGCGCGAGCAGGCTTGGTAACACCCGATTCCCTTCGTCGGCGCGGTGGACCGCGCCATCTTGCCCGAATCAGGTGGTTTCGTCGGTTTTCAACACTCCGGCGACCGCTTCTGCCAACATTCCGACACCGCGGATCGTGTCCGCCGCCGACTGCGAAACCCCTGCTCGCCCTGTGTCCGCGAGTCACAGCTGCTACACAGGAAGCGGAAAGCCGCGACAAAGCCGAGCCCGCGACAGTAAGGGCATGACGATGGCGAACACAGAGTCCGGCGCCGACCTCCGCCGCCCCGACGGCAGCGCGGTCCGGGTGCTGGTGGTCGACGACGAACCGACGCTGGCCGAGCTGCTCTCGATGGCGCTGCGCTACGAGGGCTGGGAGGTGCGCAGCGCCGGCGACGGGATGACCGCGGTCCGCGCCGCGCGGGACTTCCGGCCGGACGCCGTCGTGCTCGACATGATGCTGCCGGACATCGACGGGCTCGAGGTGCTGCGCCGGCTGCGCGGTGAGGCTCCCGACGTCCCGGTGCTGTTCCTCACCGCCAAGGACTCGGTGGAGGACCGGATCACCGGGCTCACCGCGGGCGGCGACGACTACGTGACCAAGCCGTTCAGCCTCGAGGAGGTCGTGGCGCGGCTGCGCGGGCTGATGCGCCGGATGGGCCGCGCGCCGATGCGCGCGGAGTCGCAGCTGATCGTCGGCGACCTGTCGCTGGACGAGGACAGTCACGAGGTGCGCCGCGGCGGCACGCTGGTCACCCTGACCGCGACCGAGTTCGAGCTGCTGCGCTACCTGATGCGCAATCCACGCCGGGTGCTCAGCAAGAGCCAGATCCTCGACCGGGTGTGGAACTACGACTTCGGCGGCCAGGCCAACGTCGTCGAGCTCTACATCTCGTACCTGCGCAAGAAGATCGACGCCGGCCGCACGCCGATGATCCACACCATGCGCGGTGCCGGCTACGTCCTGAAGCCGGCCGACTGACGTGACCAACGCCGTGCACCCCTCGCGCTGGCGCAGCCCGCGCGGCTGGCCGCTGCGCACCCGCCTCGTCGCCGCGACCATGGCTCTGCTCGGCCTGGCCCTGCTCATCGTCGGCGTGACGACCGAGATCACCCTCCGCACGGCTCTCTACGACCGGATCGACGCCCAGCTCACCGCGGCCGCCACCCGGGGGCCGCGCGGCTTCGGCCCGGGCGTCGGCCGGCCGGGCGACGGCCAGTACGGCGGTGGATCCCCGACCGCCAGCTGCCGGACCGGCGGGAACTTCGGCTTCCCACCCGGCCAGACGATCGGCACCCTGGCCGCCCGCAACTGCGACGGCGACATCACCGCCAAGGTCCTCGCCGAGCAGAACCAGGACGCACCCGAGGTGTCCGACGCCGCCTTCTCCACGCTCGCCGGGATCCAGCCGGGCGGCCGGCCGCAGACCGTCGAGCTGGGCGGTTCCCTGGGCGACTACCGCGTTGTGTCGCAACAGATGAACGACGGGTCGATCTTCATCACCGGCCTCCCGCTCAGCGACACCCAGGACACGCTCTACCTCGTTGCCGGGGTCGTCGGCGGCGTTCTGGTGATCGCGTTGATCGCGATCGGGGCCGCCGGGACGGTCATCGTCAGGCGTACCCTCGCGCCGCTGGAACGGGTCGCGGCCACCGCGACCAAGGTCTCCGAGCTGCGCCTGGACCGCGGCGAGGTGGACCTCGCCCAGCGCGTGCCGGAGGGTGACACCGACGTGCGCACCGAAGTGGGTCAGGTGGGCGCCGCGCTCAACAAGATGCTCGATCACGTCGGCAGCGCACTCGAGGCGAGGCACGCGAGCGAGACGCAAGTGCGGCAGTTCGTCGCGGACGCCAGCCACGAGCTGCGTACGCCGCTGGCCGCGATCCGGGGCTACGCCGAGCTGAGCCGGCGCAGCCGCCGGCCGGTGCCGGACGAGATCGCGCACGTGCTGCGCCGGGTCGAGTCCGAGGCGCAGCGGATGACGGCGCTGGTCGAGGATCTGCTGCTGCTCGCTCGCCTGGACGCCGGGCGCCCGCTCGCGCATGACCCGGTCGACCTGACGATGCTGGTGGTGGACACGGTCAGCGACGCGCACGCGACCGGGCCGGGGCACGACTGGCAGCTCGACATGCCGGAGGAGCCGGTGACCGTCGTCGGGGATCCGGCGCGGCTGCACCAGGTGCTGGCGAACCTGCTGGCCAACGCGCGTACCCACACACCAGAGGGCACGACCGTGACCGTCAGCGTCAGCGCGACCGGCCACGAAGCCCTGATCCGGGTCACCGACGCCGGGCCGGGCATCCCAGCCGACCTGCTGCCGCACATCTTCGAGCGGTTCGCGCGCGGGGACAGCTCACGGTCGCGGGCGGCCGGCAGCACCGGGCTCGGCCTGTCCATCGTGCACGCCGTGGTGACCGCGCACGGCGGCACGGTCGGCGTTGAGTCGGAGCCGGGGCGCACCGAGTTCACCGTGCGGCTCCCGCTCGCCCTACCAGCCCCCGCGGATCCCGTCCATCAGCACGTCGCGCAGGTCGTCCAGTAGGGCGCGGGCGGCGTCGCCGTCGCTGACGTGCAGCTCCAGCGGGACCGACTCACGGTCGCGGCCGACGATCACGTCCAGCGCGCAGAGGGCCCGGCCGGCCAGCTCGGGGCTAACGTGCGGCAGTGCGGCCTCGGCGAGGCGGCGGTCCACCCACGGTCGTCCGTACGCGCCGGGCAGGCCGGCCGCGATCACGGCGATGGCGGTGATCGCCTGAGTCGGCGGAATGTCCCCGAGCAGCACGGTCGGGGTTTCCCACACCCGCAGGACGACGGTGGAGACCGCTTGGTAGCGCTCCCGCGGCGACAGGTCCAGCAACCCGTCGAGCAGGTCCGGCGCACCCACGTCATTCATGAGCCCATCCGACCACAGCAACTTGCACATTCCCATACCCCGGGTGACGGACCTTTGGGCGGCGGCGATCGAGTACGCTGTCCACGTGTTGCGCGCGTATCCGTGGTTTACGAGGCCGGCTCCCGCCGGTGTCTCGGCCATGGCCGCATGACCTGAGACACCCCGCCCGAGCCGGCCGAGGCAGCGACTCTCCGTCGCTGCCTTTTCGTTTGCGAGCAGACAGCCGGCTCACGCACCGAGGCACCGGCCCTCGGCGCGCCGGCGGAAGGAAGTCATGACCATCCCCGAGGTGCAGCGGGTCCGCGACCAGCGCATCGAAACCGTCGTACCGCTGATGAGCCCGGCGCTGCTCCACCACGAGCTGCCGCTGACCGAGGACCTGCACGACGCCGTCCTGGCCGGACGACGTGAGGTGGAGGCCGTGATCCAGGGCCGTGACCCGCGGCTGCTGGTCGTGGTCGGCCCGTGCTCGGTGCACGACCCGGTCGCGGCCGGGGAGTACGCCGACCGGCTACGCACCGAGGCAGCTCGGCTGGCCGACGACCTGCTGATCGTGATGCGGGTGTACTTCGAGAAGCCGCGCTCGGCGGTCGGCTGGAAGGGCCTGATCAACGACCCGGCGCTGGACGGCACCGGCGACGTCGGCACCGGCCTGCGGGTGGCCCGCGGGCTGCTGCTCGAGGTGGTCCGGCGGGGCCTGCCGGTGGCCGTGGAGTTCCTCGACCCGATTACGCCGCAGTACATCGCGGACACCGTGGCGTGGGGCGCGATCGGCGCCCGGACGGTCGAGTCGCAGGTGCACCGCCAACTGGCCAGCGGCCTGTCGATGCCGATCGGCATGAAGAACCGTCCCGACGGCAGCATCGCGACGGCGATCGACGCGATCAACGCGGCGGCGGTCCCGCACGTCTTCCCGGGCATCGATTTCTCGGGTACGCCGGCAATCATGCACACCCGCGGAAACCCCGACTGCCACCTGGTCCTGCGCGGCGGCGGAGGCAGGCCGAACTACTCGGCCGCGGACGTGGCGGCGTCGCTGGACCTGCTGGCCAAGGCCGGTCTGCCCGAGCGCCTGGTGATCGACTGCTCGCACGGCAACAGCAACAAGGACCACCTGCGCCAGCCCTTGGTGGCGGCGGACGTGGCGGCACAGCTGGAGGCGGGCCAGCGGGGCATCGCGGGCGTGATGCTGGAGAGCTTCCTGGAGCCGGGGCGGCAGGACCTGGGCGCCAACTTGACCTACGGCCAGTCGGTCACCGACGCGTGCATGGGCTGGAACCCGACGGTCGAGGTGCTGGAACGCCTGGCCGCGGCCTCGGCGAAGCGCAGGACGTCGGCGTAGGCCCACCCCGGCAGGGGGTGGGTCGCCCACCGCGGAGCCACCCCCTCCCCCACCCCGGGCACTGGGTGGGCGTCACGTTAGGACTTGGGTACGACAATTTCGGCTCGCCCCTCACAGGCGGCGCACAGGGCGGACATAAGGGCGAGACAGAGCCGCGGCCGAGAGTGATGGGGTCAGCAAGACAACCCCGCTCGAAGGACTCCGATGACCGCCACCATGCCCGGGCCGACCCTCGTGTCGCCCCCTCCGCACGTCGCGCCGAGGCGCAGCCGCTACTCAACGCTGCTGCTCGGCAAGGCCGAAGACCCGCGCTGGGTGCGGCCGTCGTTGATCGCCTTGCTGGTGCTCACCGGTTTCCTGTACGTGTGGGGCCTCGGTGAGTCCGGCTGGGGGAACGCGTTCTACTCCGCTGCTGCGCAGGCCGGGTCGGAGAGCTGGAAGGCGTTCTTCTACGGCTCATCCGACGCGGCCAACTCGATCACAGTGGACAAGACGCCGGCCTCGCTGTGGATCATGGCGTTGTCGGTACGGATCTTCGGCCTCAGCTCGTGGAGCATCCTGGTGCCGCAGGCGCTGATGGGCGTCGCCACGGCCGGACTGCTCTTCGCGACGGTCAAGCGCTACGCGGGTCCGGCGGCCGGTCTGATCGCCGGTGCGGTGACGGCGCTGACCCCGGTCGCGGTGCTGATGTTCCGCTTCAACAATCCGGATGCGCTGCTGGTGCTGCTGATGGTGGCGGCCGCGTGGGCGACGATGCGGGCGATGGAGCGGGGCCGCACCAAGTGGCTGGTGTGGGCGGGCGTGTTCATCGGTTTCGGCTTCCTGACGAAGATGCTGCAGGCGCTGCTGGTGGTCCCGGCGTTCGGGCTGGCGTACCTGCTCTTCGGCCCGCCCCGGATCGGCCGGCGGATCGTCCAGCTCCTGCTCGCCGGCTTGGCGATCGTGGCGTCGGCCGGGTGGTGGATCGCGATCGTCGAGCTGGTGCCGGCGTCCATGCGGCCCTACATCGGCGGCTCGCAGAACAACAGCATCCTCGAGCTGACCCTCGGCTACAACGGGCTGGGCCGGCTCTCGGGCAACGAGACCGGCAGCGTCGGTGGTGGCGGCGGGGGCGGCGGCATGTGGGGCGAGTCAGGGCTGCTGCGGATGTTCGCGACCGCGCAGGGCGGACAGATCTCGTGGCTGCTGCCGGCGGCGCTGATCCTGCTGGTCGCCGGGCTGGTGCTGACGCTGCGGGCGGTGCGAACCGACCTGGCGCGGGCGGCGCTGGTGCTGTGGGGCGGCTGGCTGCTGATCACCGGATTGGTGTTCAGCCTGATGCAGGGCATCTTCCACGCCTACTACACGGTGGCGCTGGCCCCGGCGGTGGGCGCGGTGGTGGGCATCGGCGCGGTGCTGACCTGGCGGGCGATGCGCTCACCCACCGCGGTACACGAGGTCGCTCCGGCCAACATGACGGCGTCGGACCACGAACCCCTCGGGTACGCGACTCCGGCCGACGCGGCCCGGCCGGCTTGGCACGCGACATTCGCCGCCGTTGCGCTCGCCGTTGCCATCGGCGTCAGCGCCTGGTGGTCCTTCCACCTGCTGGCCCAGAGCGCCGACTTCCTCCCGTGGCTGAAGTGGGTGGTGCTGGCCGGCGGGCTGCTCGCGGCGGTCGGTGTCCTGGCCACGATGCGCCTGCCGGCGCGCTTCGCGGCGGTCGTCGCCGGAGTCGCGCTGGGTGCCACGCTCGCCGGACCCGCCGCGTACGCGGTGCAGACCGCATCCGAGCCGCACACCGGTTCGATTCCGTCGGCGGGTCCGGCTGTGGCCGGCGGCTTCGGCGGACCGGGCGGCGGCCGCGGCCGCGGCGGCTTCCCGGGCGGCGGCTTCCCCGGCGGTAACAACGGCGGCGGCTTCCCCGGCGGAAACAACGGCGGCGGCTTCCCCGGCGGCGGCACCGGCACGCAAGGTGGGACCGGAACCCAAGGCGGCACCCAGGCCGGCCCTGGTGGTGGCGGTCAGCGTGGGGGCGGCGGCATGGGCGGCCTGCTCAACGCCGCGACCGTCAGCGACGAGATGAAGGCCCTGCTCGACCAGAACGCCGACAGCTACACCTGGGTGGCCGCGGCCGTGGGTTCGCAGAACGCCTCCGGCTACCAGCTGGCCACGGGCGATCCGGTGATGCCGATCGGCGGCTTCAACGGCAGCGACCCCTCCCCCACGCTCGAGCAGTTCCAGCAGTACGTGGCCGAGGGAAAGATCCATTACT
>NZ_JBFAZH010000279.1:0-7733 GCF_040681735.1 Actinoplanes sp. NPDC051633
GGTGGCGCCGGGTCACGCCGTCGGGGTCCGCACCACGCGCGGCGACCGCGGCCGAGGCGGCATCGGGGGGGCGCTCGGCCCGCGGGCTCGCGCGGCGACCGCGGCCGAGGCGGCCGCGGCGGGCGACCTGGTCGTGGTCAGCGTCCCGTTCAAGGCGTTCCGCGACGTCCCGGTCGCCGAGCTCGCCGGCAAGGTGGTGCTGAATACCAACAACTACTACGCGCAGCGCGACGGGCAGTTCGCCGAGCTCGACGAGGGCAAGCGGACCAGCTCGGAGCTCGAGCAGGAGCACCTCGGCACGGCCAGGCTGGTGAAGGTCTTCAACAACATCTACTCCGCGCACCTCGGCGCACTCGCACGCCCGGCCGGCGCGGCGGATCGGACCGCGCTGACCATCGCGGGCGACGACTCCGAGGCCAAGCAGGCAGCGACGGCGTTCCTGGACGCGATCGGATTCGACACGGTCGACGTCGGAACGCTCGCGGACAGCTGGCGGGTCGAGCCGGGCCAGCCGGCGTACGGGCCGCCCTACGGCTCTGTGGAGGACCCGGCCGGCACGCCCGCATCGGTGGAGAAGGTCCGGGCCGCGGTCGCCGCCGCGAAACCGTAAGGAAGGGATTTCGGTGGAGCCCAGGGGACTCGAACCCCTAACCCCCGCCTTGCAAAGGCGGTGCTCTGCCAGTTGAGCTAGGGCCCCGGGTAGCGCCGGAAGTCAGCGCAGGTCGGGTGCCGTCGTCGCCTCGTGCCACAACGCCCGCTCGTCGCTGGACGCCTTGACCCGCTTGACGATCAGAGCCGCCGCACCGACCACGCCGGCGAGGATCAGGATCTTCTTCAGCATGCGTGGTCCCCTCGCGAATTTGCGGCTGCCCTGGCCGATAAGGGTGGGGCTAGCTGGAATCGAACCAGCGACCTCAGAGTTATCAGCTCTGCGCTCTAACCGACTGAGCTATAGCCCCGTAACGCGACACCGAGGTTAGCGTACCGCGCACCGCCACCCAAAATCGGGGGCAGCCACCAGGCTGCCCCCGACGGTGACGTCGATCAGTCGCGCTCGGCGAGCGTCAACTCGACGCCGCCGACCAGATCGGCACAGACGTTGTAGATGAAGGCGCCCAGCGTCGCCAGCGCCGTGAACAGCACCACGTTCACCGCTCCGACCAGCATCGACGTGCCGATGACACCCCAGGCGGTCACCCGGAAGCCGCCGCCGGGCGAGCCGCCGCTGGCGTTGACCAGGTCGCCCAGGCTGCGGTTCACCTCGCCCCACACGCCCATCGCGTCCAGCGCCAGGTAGAGCACGCTGGTGGCCACCACGACCACGATGAACAGCACCACGGACACGGCGAACGAGAACTTCATCACCGACCACGGGTCGATGCGCTTCAGGTTCAGCCGGGCCCGGCGCGGACCACGCGCGGCAGCCGAGGTCACGGTCTGGCGCGCCGCGCGCACCGTCTCGGTCACCCGAGCGGCACCCACCGCGGCAGCGCCCGCCGCGCCGCCGGGACGCTTGCCGGTCTCGGCCGGAGCGGCACCGGTCCGCGGCGGAGCGGCCTGCGGCATCACACCGGAACGCCCGGCCTGATTGCCGCCGCCACCCCCAGCGCCGCCGGGTCGGTTCTGATTAGCGCCCGAAGGGGCACCGCTGTTGCCCTTGGTGACGATCGGCACGGTCGCGGACCCCTTCGCCACAGCGGGGCCACCCGGCCGCTTCGCCTCGTCTTTGTCCCCACCCGGATCGCCGGGCGGTGGAGCCATGCCGGGAGCGCGCGTGAACTTCGGCGCGGAAGAGCCGTCCGCAGCCCCGCCACCACCCTTGGCCGGACTAAAGACTGAGCCGTCGGGCGCAGCCGGACGGCCGGAGGCATCGCGGCCGGCCGCATCGGCGCCGTTCTTGCCCGGCGTCTCACCGACCGGAGATGTCGAGGTCCCCGAGCCCCCCGACTTCGCCGTTGTCTCCGTCATCAATCGTCCTGTTCGTCAGGCTCGTCGGCATTACGAGCAAGCGCCACGATGGTCACACTCTCTGGGAGGTCCATGAGCTTGACCCCCATTGTGTTCCGATCCCGCGTGCGCCGTACAGGCTTCACGGGAGTCCGGATGACACCACCATTGCTGGTGATGGCAAACAGTTCATCCTCCGGGCTGATCACCAACGCACCGACCAGTGCACCACGACGCTCCGTGATTTTCGCGGTCAGAACGCCCTTCCCACCCCGGCCCTGCACCGGGTACTCCTCGATCGGCGTCCGCTTCGCATACCCGCCGTTGGTTGCGACCAAAACGTCCATGCCCTCACGAACCACCTCCATCGCGAGGAGTTCGTCACTGTCGCCGAAGCGCATGCCGATGACACCGGAGGTGGCCCGTCCCATCGGCCGCAACGCCTCGTCCGTGGCGTTGAACCGGATCGCCTGTGCCTTCTTCGACACGAGCAACAGGTCATTCTCCGGCGCGGCCAGCGTCGCGCCCACCAACTCGTCATCCTCCCGCAGGTTGATGGCGATGATGCCACCGCTGCGGTTGGAGTCAAATTCCTCGAGTCGGGTCTTCTTCACCAGACCATTCTTAGTGGCGAGCACAAGATAGGGCTCCACCTGGTAGTTCGGGATCTGGATCACCTGGGCGATGTGCTCGTCCGGCAGGAAGGCCAGCAGGTTGGCGACGTGTTGACCTTTCGCCACCCGGTTGGCCTCGGGCAGCTCGTACGCCTTGGCCCGGTACACCCGTCCTTTGTTCGTGAAGAACAGGATCCACGCGTGCGTGGAGATCACGAAGAAGTGGCTGACGATGTCGTCCTGACGCAGGGATGCGCCGCTCACGCCCTTGCCGCCGCGCTTCTGCGACCGGTACATGTCGACCTTCGTGCGCTTCGCGTAACCCGTCCGTGTGATGGTCACCACAACGTCCTCGCGAGTGATGAGGTCCTCCATGGAGACCTCACCGTCGAACGGGATGATTTGCGTCTTGCGATCGTCGCCGAACTTCGCGGTGATCTCGGCGAGCTCCTCCTTGACGATCGCCCGCTGCCGCTCCGGCTTGGCGAGGATGTCCTTGAGGTCGGCGATCTCGATCTCGATCTTGGCCAGCTCGTCGATGATCTTCTGACGCTCCAGCGCGGCCAGGCGCCGCAGCTGCATGTCGAGGATCGCGTTGGCCTGGATCTCGTCGACCTCGAGCAGCTGCATCAGGCCCTGCCGCGACTCCTCGACCGTCGGCGAGCGCCGGATCAGGGCGATCACCTCGTCGAGCATGTCCAGCGCCTTCACCAGACCACGCAGGATGTGCGCGCGCTCCTCCGCCTTGCGCAGCCGGAACGCCGTCCGCCGGCGGATGACCTCGATCTGGTGCTCGACGTAGTAGCGGATGAACTGCGCCAGGTTCAGCGTGCGCGGCACCCCGTCGACCAGGGCGAGCATGTTGGCGCCGAACGTCTCCTGCAGCTGGGTGTGCTTGTACAGGTTGTTCAGGACCACCTTGGCGACCGCGTCGCGCTTCAGAACCAGGATCAACCGCATGCCGGTACGCCCGGAGGACTCGTCCCGGATGTCCGCGATGCCGGTGAGCTTGCCCTCCTTGACCAGCTCGGCGACCCGCTCGGCGAGGTTGTCAGGGTTCACCTGGTACGGCAGCTCGGTGACCACCAGGCACGGGCGGCCCCGGGCGTCCTCCTCGACCTCCACGACGGCGCGCATCCGGATCGACCCTCGACCGGTCCGGTAGGCGTCCTGAATCGCCTGCTGGCCGACGATCAGCCCCCGGGTCGGGAAATCCGGTCCCTTGACGATCCCGAGGAGCGCCTCGAGCGTCGTGGCCTCGTCGGTGTCCGGGTTGTCCAGGCACCACTGCACCGCGGCCGCGATCTCCCGCAGGTTGTGCGGCGGGATCTTCGTGGCCATGCCGACCGCGATGCCCTCGGAGCCGTTGACCAGCAGGTTGGGGAACCGCGCCGGCAGGATCGTCGGCTCCTTGGCCCGGCCGTCGTAGTTGTCCTGCATATCGACGGTGTCCTCGTCGATGTCCCGCAGCATCTCCATGGCCAGCGGCGCGAGCTTCGACTCGGTGTACCGCATGGCGGCCGGCGGGTCGTTGCCCGGCGAGCCGAAGTTGCCGTTGCCGTCGATCAGCGGGTAGCGCAGCGACCACGGCTGGCCCATGCGGACCAGGGCGTCGTAGATCGAGCTGTCGCCGTGCGGGTGGTAGTTGCCCATCACGTCGCCGACCACGCGCGCACACTTCACGTACCCGCGGTCCGGGCGGAAGCCGGCGTCGTACATCGCGTAAAGGATCTTGCGGTGCACCGGCTTGAGGCCGTCGCGGACGTCGGGCAGGGCGCGCCCGACGATGACGCTCATCGCGTAGTCGAGGTACGAGCGCTGCATCTCGACCTCGAGGCCGACCGGCTCGACGCGCTGCGCGACGCCGGCGCCGCTGTCGTCCTGGGGCTCGTCGGCGGCCGGAGTCTCGGGAGTGTCAGTCACAGTTAACCCTTACTGAAGGTAAAACCAGACATAAAGGCCTGGAGCGCGCATATCGCTGTGGATAACGTTGTGGAAAGAGGCCGAAGCTGTGCATAACCCAGGGTGAGCGGTACCGCTCCCGGCACCGCCCACCCGTCTCAGATGTCCAGGAAACGCACGTCTTTGGCGTTGCGCTGGATGAACGAGCGCCGCGCCTCCACGTCCTCGCCCATCAGCACGCTGAACAACTCGTCGGCCGTCGCCGCGTCGTCCAGCGTCACCTGGCGTAGCGTCCGGGTCGACGGGTCCATCGTGGTGTCCCACAGCTCGTGGAAGTTCATCTCGCCGAGGCCCTTGAACCGCTGGATGTCGTTCGGCTTCGCGTTCGGCTTCTTCTGCTGGCGCAGCGCGATCAGCCCGTCGCGCTCACGGTCGGAGTACGCGTACTGCGCGTCGTCGCCCTTCGCATTCCACTTGATCTTGTAAAGCGGCGGCGCGGCCAGGTAGACGTGACCCACCTCGACCAGCGGACGCATGAACCGGAACAGCAGGGTCAGCAGCAGCGTCTGGATGTGCTGGCCGTCGACGTCGGCGTCCGCCATCAGCACCACCTTGTGGTAGCGCAGCTTGGCGATGTCGAACTCCTCGTGGATGCCGGTGCCCAGCGCGGTGATCAGCGCCTGGACCTCGTTGTTCTTCAGCACCCGATCGATCCGGGCCTTCTCCACATTGAGGATCTTGCCGCGGATCGGCAGGATCGCCTGGATCTGGCTGTCGCGGCCCTGCTTGGCCGAGCCGCCGGCCGAGTCGCCCTCGACGATGAACAGCTCGGAGACAGACGGGTCGGTGGACTGGCAGTCGGCCAGCTTGCCCGGCATCGACCCGGACTCCAGCAGCGACTTGCGCCGGGCCAGCTTGCGGGCCTGCTGCGCGGCGATCCGGGCACGGGCCGCCTGGGACGCCTTCGTGATGATCATCTTGGCTTCGGCCGGATTGCGCTCGAACCAATCGGCGAGCTGGTCGTTGGCGACCTTCTGCACGAAGCCCTTCATGTCGGTGTTGCCGAGCTTCGTCTTGGTCTGGCCCTCGAACTGGGGGTTCGCCAGCTTCACCGAGATGATCGCGGCCAGGCCCTCGCGGACGTCCTCGCCGGAGAGCTTCTCGTCGCCCTTGAGGAACTTCTTCTCCGCGCCGTACCGGTTGACCATGCCGGTCAACGCGGCCCGGAAGCCCTCCTCGTGGGTGCCGCCCTCATGCGTGTTGATCGTGTTGGCGAAGGTGTAGACCGACTCGGAGAACGACTCGTTCCACTGCATGGCGATCTCCAGCGCCATGCCCGCGTCCTTGTCCTCGGCCTCGAACATGATCACGGTCTTGTGGATCGCGTTCTTCGTGGCGTTCAGGTGCCGGACGAAGTCGGCGATGCCGTTCTCGTACATGAAGGTGACCTGGCGCTGCTTGCCGTGCTCGTCCAGATGATCGGGGCGCTCGTCGATCAGTGAGATGGTGACGCCCTTGTTGAGGAACGCCATCTCCTGCAGCCGGCGGTAGATGGTCTGGAAGTCGAACTCGACGGTCTCGAAGATCGTCGGGTCGGGCCAGAACTGGACCGTCGACCCGGTGATCGAGGTCTCCTCGCCCTTCTCCAGCGGGCCGGGCTTGGACGCCGCGTACTTCTGCCGGTAGACGTGGCCGCCCTTGTGGATCTCGACGGCCATCTTGGTGGACAGGGCGTTCACCACCGAGACGCCGACGCCGTGCAGGCCGCCGGAGACCGCGTACGCCTTACCGTCGAACTTGCCGCCGGCGTGCAGGACCGTGAGCGCCACCTCGACGCCCGGCTTCTTCAGCTTGGGGTGCAGGTCGACGGGGAAACCGCGGCCGTTGTCGGTGACCGAGACGCCGCCGTCGGACAGCAGGACCACCGAGATCGTGTCGCAGTAGCCGGCCATGGCCTCGTCCACCGCGTTGTCCACAACCTCCTGCACCAAGTGGTGCAGACCGCGCTCGCCGGTCGAGCCGATGTACATGCCAGGACGCTTGCGAACAGCCTCCAGGCCCTCCAGCACGGTGATTGACTCTGCGCCGTACTCCTGCTTTTTCTCTGCCACCCTCGGCCACTTTCTCGCACCGGGCCCATCGGGCCCGTCACGGGGTTGGCGGGTGACCGGTGGCGGCCGGCGCGCAGGGCACCACTGATGACAAACCCGCAGGAAGGGGGCGGTCCACCGGTGGAACCGAGCACGCCGGTCGCCGCGGGTCACCCGCGGATCGTGATCGGCTGGAAAACCGCGTAGCGTGACGTCAGACAACTCAGTGCGACGGCCAGCCTCGCGGAATCCCGGTCTCCATCGATTCTACTCCGCCGACGCGACTTATCGGGGGTCCGGCACCCCGTTGGGGTGCCTCAGATTGCCGTAGCGCCATCGACCCCGCCTCCCACGCGTCCCCCCACACGGGCCACACCTGGCCGGCGACGGCGAATGATCCAGGTGATGTCCGATGGGGCGCGCCTGCACGGCTCGACGGCCACGCGCTGCGACACTGCCTCACGACGGCGAGCGGTTATGTCGTAACCTTTCGCCGCAACGAAGCCGGGGAGAGGTGGCCCGAATGGCGCTGGACAAAGGACTGGAGAACGTCGCGGTGCACTGGCCGCGGACCAACCAGTACTACGACCCGGTGCAGCCGGCCGAGTTCGTCGACTTCGGCGAGGTGGCGGACCGGTCCGACGTGGCGGCGCCGACCGGTGCCCTGGCGCTGCACATCGCCAAGACGGGCACGGTGCGCGCGACCGCGTACACGGAATTGGTTGATCTTCTGCTCGGGCTCGAGGGCGTGCTCTACGCGACGGACGCCGCCGCGGAGGACGAGGACCCGGTGATCGACCCGGACGGCTGCGCGTGGATCGCGGGCGGGCTGGAGCGGTTCGTCGAGGGCCATCAGGGACACGGTGACCTGGTCACCTTCGACAGCGTGGCGGCGGTCCTGCGGGCCGCGGTGACCGCGGGCCGGCTGGCCGACCAGCAGCTGCGCTGGCTGGAACACCGGCTGTCGGCGCTGCGCGACGACGCCGGCAACGCGCCGCACTGGACCTTCCAGCGCACGGAGCTGGCCATCCTGGCCGCCTTCTACCGGCGGTGCGCCGAGCGTGGATACGCCGTCTTCGCCGACTACTGAGCCTGCTGCGCTCGATCGCGGGTGCGCCGCTGAAAGTGGATGGGTTGGGCGGCGAATCGTCGAGGGCTTCGCCCGGCCGATCCCCCGCCC
>NZ_JBFAZH010000280.1:0-7723 GCF_040681735.1 Actinoplanes sp. NPDC051633
GCTGCTCTACACCGACGGGCTGATCGAGGGGCACACCGGCGTCGGCAACGAGCGGCTCGAGGTCGAGGGCCTGTGTGCGCTCCTCGACGAGGAGGCCGCCCGCGAGGTGCCGCTGGCAGCCCTGCCGGCCTGGCTGGTCGGTCGCGCCGAGCACGCCAACGGTGGCCCGCTCGCCGACGATGTGGCGATGCTGCTGATCTCGCGAGGGAGCGGTCGATGAGCGTCTTCAAGCTGCGCACCTGGACGCTGCGGCGGCGGGTGACGGCCCTGGTCGCCACCGTGGCCTTCCTGCTCACCGCGCTGGGCGTCTTCGCCGCGATCACCGCCGCGGAGAGCAACGAGAATCTCGACACCGTGCTCAACAAGACCGGTCCGATGCGCATCGCCGGAGAGAACCTGGTGACCGCACTGGTCGACCAGGAGACCGGCATCCGCGGTTACGCGATCACCGGCCGGCAGGACACCTTGAGGCCGTATGACGACGGGTTGGCCCGGGAACGCCGGCTCCTCACCGTCATCGAGCAGGGGGAGGTGCTCTTCGACGACTCCGACGTCCGTGCGGCCCTCCTGAACTTCCGGCAGAACGCCGACCGATGGCGCGCGACGGTGGCCGAGCCGGTCATCGCGGCCGTCCGCGCGCAGGGCCCGGAGGCCGGTCAAGCGCTGGTGAGGGCGGCGTCGACCGCACAGTTCGATGCCGTGCGGACGTCGATCGAGCGGCTCAAGAGCACCATCCTGAAGGTTCGCAACTCGGCCGCCGACGCCGCCGAACAGACCGGCAACACCCAGGTGGCGATCCAGATCTCCGCGGCCGCGATCATCATCCTGGCCGGTGCCGCCCTGCTGCTGCTGATCGACCGGCTGGTCACCCAGCCCGTGGTCGACCTCGCCGAGCAGGTCCGGGAAGTGGCGAAGGGCGACTATGACAAGCGCATCGTCAGCGCGGGATCGCCGGAGCTGCGAACGCTCGCGCGAGACGTGGACGGCATGCGCACACAGATCGCCGCGGAGCTCACCGAGGTGCGCGAGGCTCGGGCGCAGGTGGAGTGGATCAACGAACAGCTCAAGACGCAGGCCGAGGAGCTGGTCCGGTCCAATCGCGACCTCGAACAGTTCGCCTACGTCGCCTCGCACGATTTGCAGGAGCCGCTGCGCAAGGTGGCCAGCTTCTGCCAGCTCCTGCAGCGCCGCTACGCCGGGCAGCTCGACGAGCGCGCCGACCAGTACATCGGCTTCGCCGTCGACGGCGCGCAGCGCATGCAGCGGCTGATCAACGACCTGCTCGCGTTCTCCCGCATCGGCCGGCTGACCGCCGGCTTCACCGAGGTCGACCTGAACAAGGTGCTGGGCGAGGTGAAGTCGCAGCTCGAGGCGCGGGCCGGCGAGGACGGCGAGATCGTCTGGCACGAGCTGCCCGTGGTCGAGGGCGAGGAGCCGCTGCTCACCACGCTGTTCGTCAACCTGATCGGCAACGCCCTCAAGTTCCGCCGCCCGGACGTGCCGCCGCGGGTCGAGATCACCGCGTGGCTCGAGGGCGAGGAGTGGCACGTCAACGTGCGGGACAACGGGATCGGCATCGAGGCGGAGTTCGCCGACAAGGTGTTCGTGATCTTCCAGCGCCTGCATGCGAAGGACGCGTACGAGGGCACCGGGATCGGGCTCGCCATCGTCAAGAAGATCGTCGAATATCATGGCGGACGGATCTGGCTCGATCTCGACGTCGACGAGGGCACCTCGATCAACTTCACGCTGCCAGTTCTGGCGGGCCTGCCGGTGCAGGAGGCGGAGCCCGCCCCCGAAACACCGTCATCGCAGTCACCGAAAGAGGTCGCGGCACCATGACCGGTCCGATCAGGCAGGACGGCACGCCCATCGAGGTGCTGCTCGTCGAGGACGACCCCGGCGACGTGCTGATGACGCAGGAGGCGTTCGAGGAGCACAAGGTCCGCAACCGGCTGACCGTGGTGTCCGACGGCGCCGAGGCACTCGCCTACCTGCGGCGCGAGGGGCAGTTCACCGACGCGGTGCGCCCCGACCTGATCCTGCTCGACCTCAACCTGCCCCGGCGCGACGGCCGCGAGGTGCTCGAGGAGATCAAGAAGGACGACGAGCTGGGCCGGATCCCGGTGGTCGTGCTCACCACGTCGCAGGCCGACGAGGACATCCTGCGCAGCTACCAGCTGCACGCGAACGCGTACGTGACCAAGCCGGTGGACTTCGAGCGGTTCATCGCGGTGATCCGCCAGATCGACGAGTTCTTCGTCAGCGTCGTGAAGCTGCCGCCGCGTGCTTGACCAGGTCGAGGCGCTGATCCGCGAGGTCGCGGCGACCGTCGTGCTGCCGCGGTTCCGGCACCTGAACTCCGATGACGTGCAGGTGAAGGCGCCCGGCGACCTGGTGACGGTGGCCGATCAGGAGGCCGAGCGGGCGCTGACCGCCGGGCTCACCGCCCTGCTGCCGGGCTCGCTGGTGGTCGGCGAGGAGGCGGTCGCGGCCGACCCGGCGGTGCTGCGGCGGGTCGACGAGCAGGGCGCGGTGTGGATCGTGGACCCGGTCGACGGCACCAACAACTTCGCGGCCGGCAAGACCCCTTTCGCGATCA
Source organism: Actinoplanes sp. NPDC051633 (assembly GCF_040681735.1). Lineage (NCBI taxonomy): Bacteria > Bacillati > Actinomycetota > Actinomycetes > Micromonosporales > Micromonosporaceae > Actinoplanes > Actinoplanes sp. NPDC051633. The sequence continues at coordinate 2,603 of NZ_JBFAZH010000280.1, forward strand.
TGGTGGCGCTGCTGCGCGAGGGCGAGCCGGCCGCGTCATGGATCCTCGACGTGGTCGACGACCGGATGACCGTCGCCGAGGCGGGCAGCGGGGCGTACATCGACGGGGTGCGGGTGAAGACGCGCACCGACGACCCGGGCGCATCGCTGCTGCGCGGTGTGGTCGCTCGGAAATACCTCACGAAGGACCTGCGTGAGCTGGCGAAAAAGCACGGGCACCGGCTCGGCGAGGTGACCGCCGGGCACCACTGCGCGGGGTACGAATACCCGGCCGTGGCCACCGACGAGCAGCAGTTCGCCCTCTTCTGGCGGGTCCTGCCGTGGGACCACGTGCCCGGCTCGCTGATCCTGCGGGAGGCCGGCGGCACCGTCCTGCACCTGGACGGCAGCGCCTACCACCCCGCCGACTCGGAACGCGGCCTGCTGGTCACGCCCAACGACGACGTCTGGCACACCGTCCGCGACACGCTCTTCCCGGGCTACGAGTTCTAGAGCTCAGGTTCGAGCTTCGCCACGATCAGGATCCCGTTGCCGGCCGGGTCGGTGACCCGTGCCGTCCGCTCGCCCCACGGCATGTCCGCGGGCTCCTCGACGATCGTGGTGCCGGCCGCGCGCAACGTCTCGACCGCGGCGTCGCAGTCGTCGGCGTACACGCAGAGGGTGTAGGCGGTGGCCGGCCCGGCATCGCCGGCCGCCAGCCCCAGCTCGCCGGTGGCGAGCCGCAGCGTGACGAACTGGGGCTCGCCGTCGGGCGGGAACTGGTAGGCGGGACGAAAGCCGAGCAGGTCGCGGTAGAAGGCCACGGTCGCCGGCAGGTCCGGCACGGTCAGGATGGGGAACGCCTCCGTGAACATCACTCCACACTAAAGTGCGCTCGTGGCCTCGTACCTTGATCAGATCTTCGGTTTGTCCGGGCGCCTCGCGGTGGTGACCGGTGGCAGCTCCGGCATCGGGCGGGCGATGGCGGTCGCCCTCGGCCGGGCGGGGGCACGGGTCGTGGTGATGGCCCGCGGCCGGCCGGCGCTGGACGAGACGGTGGCGGAGATCGGTGGATCCGGCGCCGCGATCCCGGTGGATCTCGGCGACCGTGCGGCGGTCAAGGCCGCGATCGGCGCGGTGCTGGACGGGTACGGGGTGCCGGACGTGCTGGTCAACGCGGCGGGTGTGAACCGCCGCCCGCCCCTGGGTGAGCTCACCGAGGACGACTGGGACGTCACGCTGGCGGTGAACCTGACCGCGCCGTTCCTGCTCGGCCAGGCCTGCGGGCCGCGGATGGCCGAGCGCGGCCGGGGCCGGATCATCAACGTCGTGTCGCAGCAGGCCTTCCGGGCGTACGGGAACAGCGGCGCCTACGGCGTGTCCAAGGGTGGCCTCGTGGCGTTGACCCGGTCGCAGGCCGAGGCATGGTCGCGCAGCGGCGTCTGCTGCAACGCGATCGCGCCGGGCGTGGTGCACACCCCGCTGACCGAGCAGGTGTTCGCCGACCCGGCCAAGGTCTCGGCCCATGCCGCCAGGACGATGACCGGTCGTAACGGCGTACCCGAAGATTTTGTGGGTTGTGTCCTTTATCTGGCGAGTGACGCCAGCGCTGCCGTCACGGGTCAGACACTCTTCGTCGATGGTGGATATTCGGCCACCTGATCGAGGTGCGTCTACCCCACGGGGGCGAGTACAGTCCCCTCCGCTCAAGGAACCTTGGGAGGTAGACCGTGGCGGCGACTCTCCTCGGGCGGCAGGCTGCTGCCATCGCGCTTCAGGCGGTGGTGCTGACGGCCGTCGTGCTGGCGGCCGTGCTGGCCGGACCCGCGAGCCGGGCGAGCGCTGCGCCCGATCCGGAAGGCGCCAGCAAGACCCTGCGCGCCGCGCTGGAGTCGGCCGCCAAGGGGCACATCGTGGCGAAGCAGCGGCTGGCGGCGTCGCAGAAGCGGCAGAAGTCGCTGCAGGTCACGATCCTGCGGACGCAGGTCGAGGTGACGGCGATGGAGACCGAGGTCCGTGCCGTGGCCGGGCGCGCCTACCGTCTCGGGCGCTTCAACACGATGAGCCTGCTGCTCAACGCCACCTCGCCGGACACGTTCCTGCAGCGCGCCAAGGGGCTGGACGTCATGGCTCGGCTCGACGGCAAGGCACTGGAGCGATACCGGGCGGCGGTGGAGACACACCAGAGGGCCAATGCCGCGCTGTCCCTGGAGATCAAGGAACAGCAGAAGCAGGTCACCGTCCTGGCGAAGAAGAAGAAGGAAGCCGAGGACGCCCTGGCCGCCGCCGGTGGCGGCCAGGTGGCCGGCGGATTCGTCAGCGCGAACTCTCCGCTGGCCAAGCCGGCGCCCCGCAATTCCGACGGCTCGTGGCCCGACGAGAAGTGCACCATCGACGACCCGACCACCTCGGGGTGCATCACGCCACGGCTGCTCAACTCCTATCAGCAGGCCAAGAAGGCCGGGTTCGACCACCACACGTCCTGCTTCAGCCAGCGTTCCTCCGGCGAGCATCCCAAGGGCCGGGCGTGTGACTTCGCCGCCGACAAGGGCGGGTTCGGCGGCACCGCGAGCGGGTCCAGCCGGACGTACGGCAACAACCTGGCCGCGTACTTCGTGAAGAACGCCGACCGGCTCGGCGTCATGTACGTGATCTGGTTCCGGGAGATCTGGATGCCGTCGACCGGGTGGCGTTCGTACAGCGGGTCCGGCAGCCCGAGCGCGGACCACACCAACCACGTGCACCTCTCCGTTCTCTGAGCCTCTCAGTTCTTCTGCAGGTGGCCGTCGGTAGTCTTCGCGCGATGGAAACACCGCGCCCGCTCCCGAACGCCCTGGCCACCGCCCTCGTGTTCTTCGCCAGTGGCGCGGTGCTCGTCCTCGAGATCGTCGCCCTGCGGCTGGTCGGCCCGTATGTCGGCGTGACCCTGCAGGTGAGCAGCTCGGTGATCGGCATCTCGCTCGCGGCCATCGCCTACGGCACCTGGCTCGGCGGCCGGCTCGCCGACAAGTTCGACCCACGCATGCTGCTCGCGCCCGCGCTGATCCTGAGCGCGATCGGCACGGCGATCACGCTGCCACTGGTGCGCTGGGGTGGTGAGGTGCTGCGCGGCGGAGCCGCACCGGCGGTGCTGCTGCTGGCCGCGATGGCGGTGTTCCTGCCCGCGTTCCTGCTCGCCGGGATCACGCCGCTGGTGGTGAAACTGCAGCTCGGCGACCTGCGCAAGACCGGCCAGGTGGTGGGCCGGCTGTCCAGCTTCGGCACCCTCGGCGCGATCACCGCCACCCTGGGCACCGGCTTCATCTTCGTCGCGGCGTTGCCCAGCAGCGCGATCATCCTGACGCTGGCCGGAGTGCTCGCGGTCTCCGGGTTCGGGCTCGGCTGGTATCTGCGCCGGTCCACGATCACGCCGGGCAAGCCGAGGACGCGGGCGGCCCTGGCCGCGGTCGGGCTGGTCGGAGCGGGTCTGGGGGCCCTGGCGCCGACGCCGTGTGACGTCGAGACGGCGTACCACTGCGCGCGCATCGACCACGACCCCGCGCTGGCGAGTGGGCGCACGTTGATCCTGAACTCGGCCCGGCACTCGTACGTCGACCTGGACGACCCGGAGAACCTCGAGTTCGCCTACACCCAGTGGCTGGGCGCGGTGACCGACACGGTCCGGCCGCCGGACGCACCGCTGTCCGCCCTGCACCTGGGCGGCGGCGGGTTCACCATGCCGGCCTACGTCGCGGCCACCCGCCCGGGCAGTGACCAGCAGGTGATCGAGCTCGACGGCGGGCTGGTCGAGCTGGACGAGCGCGAGCTGGGGCTGAGGACCGGGCCGCAGCTGCGGGTGCGGGTCGGCGACGCGCGCGTGGGGCTGGCCGCCGAGCGCACCGAAGCGTACGACCTGGTGATCGGGGACGCCTTCGGTCACCTGGTGGTGCCGTGGCACCTCGCCACCAAGGAGATGGCCGCGGACATCGCCCGCGTGCTGAAGACCGACGGCGTGTACGCCCAGAACGTCATCGACTATCCGCCGGACCGCTTCGTCCGGGCCGAGCTGGCCACCGTCGCGGCGGTCTTCCCGCACGTGGCCCTGATCGCGCCCCCGGCAGCGATCAAGGGCGAGACCGGCGCGAACTTCGTCATCGTCGGCTCGAAGTCGCCGCTGCGGCTGACCGTCCTGCGCGACGCGCTCGACCTGGCCGACGAGCCGGTGTCGCTGCTCTCCGGGCCGGAGCTGGACGACTTCGTCGGAGACGCCCGAGTGCTCACTGACGACTACGCACCGGTCGACCAGCTACTTCAGGGGTAGCTACCGGACATATCTCCTAGCGGCATCGCCGCATGGTCTTACGCAGCACAATCGGCATATGGGGCGGATCGGACGGCGCATAGCGGACCGGTACCGCCTCGTGGAGAAACTGGGCACCGGCGGCATGTCCGAGGTCTGGCGCGCCCTCGACGAGACCCTCGGCCGTCAGGTCGCCATCAAGGTGCTCACCCCGCAGCAGGCCGGCGGCGACGCCCGCGACCGGATGCGCCAGGAAGCGCTCGCCGCGGCCCGGCTCTGCCACCCGCACATCACCAGCATCTTCGACTTCGGCGAGTTCCCGCTGCCGGACGACACCGTGCCGTACGTGGTGATGGAGCTCAACGACGGCGAGTCGGTCGCCGCCCGGGTCCGCCGGGACGGCCCGCTGGCCTGGCGCGACGCCGTCACGATGGCCGCCGAGGTGGCCTCGGCCCTGGCCACCGCCCACGCCCGCGGCGTCGTGCACCGCGACATCACCCCGGCCAACGTGATGCTCACCCCGACCGGCGCGAAGGTCGTCGACTTCGGCATCTCCGCACTGGTCGGGCAGCAGGACGCCGCGCCGGACGGCAGCTTGCTGGGCACCCCCGCCTACCTCGCTCCGGAACGGCTCGCGGGCGCGCCGGTCTCCCCGGCCACCGACGTCTACGCCCTGGGCGTGCTGCTCTACCGGTCGCTCGCCGGGCGGCTGCCGTGGCCGGCCGAGAACACCACGGAGGCGCTGCGGGCCCACCTCTACGCCGAACCGGATCCGGTGCCGGCGCTGCCCGGCCTGCCGGACGAGGTGGCGACCCTTTGCCTGCGATGCCTGGCCAAGACGCCGTCGGACCGGCCCGGCGCGGC
>NZ_JBFAZH010000281.1:0-7720 GCF_040681735.1 Actinoplanes sp. NPDC051633
CGTGGGCAGGCCGGCGGCCCGCCATGCGGCGAAGCCGCCATCCAGGTCGGTCGCCCGGGACAGGCCCAGGTCCTGCAGGGCCGCCGCGGCGAGCGAGCTGGTGTAGCCCTCCTGGCAGGTCACGATGATCTCGAGGTCGTAGCGGGTGGCGAAGCTCAGCCGGGCGTCGCTGCGCGGGTCGAGCCGCCACTCCAGGACGTTGCGCTCGATGATGATCGAGCCGGGGATCTCGCCGTGCTCGGCCCGCTGAGCGGCCGGACGGATGTCGACCAGGATCGCCCCGCGTTCCACCGCGGTGAAGGTCGCCTGCGGAGAGAGCCGGCGCAGGCCGGTACGGGCCAGCGCGAGGATGTCGTCGATGCCGCTGGAGCCGGGCGGCGGGCCGGTGAAGACCGGCGCGGTACGAAGAAGGCTCACCACTGCACCCCGGCCTGCTCGACGGTCACCACGTCGAGGCCGCCCGCCCCGATCCGGTACTTGGTCATCGTGGTCAGCGCCGGCCCGTACGCGTGGATGCTGACCGCCGGCCGCGTCGACCGGTTCACGATCCGGTGGATGTGGTGGGTCCCGAACCGCCGGCCCGCGCCCTCGCCCAGCTCCCGCCCGACGATCCGCGGCGAGCTCCCGGCCGGGATGCTGACCGTGTCCTCGACGAGGGCGCCGGAGTGGACGAGGAACGCCCCCGCCGAGCCGCCGTGGTCGTGCAGCTCGGTGCCCTGTCCGGGCAGCCAGGTGAGCAGCCACACCTCGTGGTCGGGCTCGACCGCCAGCCGGTGGTACCACCGGTCGCGAGGGCTGAATCGGGGTGCGACCGGCCACTGGTCGGGCCGGGCGGCGAACTGCTGGGCGATGGCGAGAAAGTCGAGGCGGACGTCGGTGGGGCTGAGGACGAGAGAGCCTTCAGTCCCGTCATGGGCGGTGGTGGGGCTGAGGACGAGAGAGCCTTCAGTCCGGTCAAGGGCGGTGGTGGGGCTGAGGATGGCGGTCACAAAAGCTCCTCGGACTGCATATATTGCCTATCGGTTCTATAGGTTTACCGCTACATAGCGGCCATGTGCACGCAGACGCGCGGTTCAGTGGCCGAAATCTCGGCGACTGAAGGAAGTGGGAGCTGAGAAGCGCTGGTCAGCGCGGACAGCGAGCGCTGGCGCACCGCGCCAGGTCAATCGCCAGGCGGGCAGTGAGAACGAGGCTCTGCCGCTGCATGCGCTCCATGATCGTGGGATACGCGCGGCGAGGTCAATCCGAGACCACCAGATGAGACGGACAATCAGGTCAGGCTGGAGAGGATCAAGCCGAGCAGCGGCTCATCCGTCGATCCCTCCTGGTCCGGGGTCGTCCACTGCAGGGAGTACGCGCGGTCGGCCGACATCCGCAGCAGCAGGAGCCGCTCGTGCCGGCGCGGCCCGGAGGTCGGCTGCCACGAGTACTCCCAGTCGGCCCCACCGGCCTTGAGGTCCAGCGTCGCCATCCCGATCAGGCGGTAGCCGGGCAGCGTGCCGGCCGCCAGGACCGCGCTCTCCTGGGCCCGCCACTCGATGAGCGGCTGGTCGGTGATCGGCGCGTCCGTTCGTACCCGTAGCGATCTGCTGCTCCCCGGGTCGCGGAAGCAGGTCGCCTCGCCGTCGGACTCGCTGGTCCAGCCCTGCGGCACGGCCAGCCCGAAGCCGAGCGGATCGCTGTGCCACACCCAGCCCGGCGGCACGTATCCCCGGGCCGGCCCCGACGGCGTCACCAGCGATCCCGCGGTCACCTCGTCGTCGCAGATCGCCGGCGGCGCGGGGGTGGTCGGTGCGGTCTGCACGGCCGGCGGATCACTCACGGCGTCGCGGGCGAGCGCCGTGCCGGTGGTGGCGACCAGCAGCATCGTCGACACCGTCACCGCGATCTGGGTGCTCCGGGCCAGCCGGCGGCGGCCGTCCGCGATCGGGACCGGGAAGATGCCCATCGTCCGGTCGGCGACCCGGCGCAGCATCGGCTCGACCTCGGCGATGGTGAGACGCGCGGCCGGCTCCTTGGCCAGCAACCGCTCGATGATCGGGGTGAGCGGCCCGCGCTTGGCCGGCGCGTCGGGCGGCTCGGTGAGCACCGCGTGCATCGAACCCAGCGGGGTGGGCCGGGCGAACGGCGACCTTCCCTCGACGGCGGCGTGCAGGGTCGCGCCCAGCGACCACAGGTCGGCCGGCGGCCCGGAGGCCTCGCCGCGGATCCGCTCCGGCGCCAGATAGTGCGGCGAGCCGAGCGTCGGATCCGGGCCGGCGCTGTCCACGGTGGCCAGGCCGAAGTCGGTGAGCATCACCCGGTCGTCCTCGGCGAGCAGCACGTTGTGCGGCTTGACGTCACCGTGCAGCACGCCGGCGCGGTGGGCCGCCTTCAGGGCGGCGACGACGCCGAGCGCGATCCGGGCGGCCTCTCGATGGCTGACCGGCGCCGCCTGGTGCAGCGAGCGGGAGGGGACGTACTCCATCACGATCCAGCAGCGCCCGGCCTGCCACAGGACGTCGTACACCCGGACCACGTTCGGATGGTCGAGCCGGGCGGCGGCGCGGGCCTCGCGCATCGCCCCGGGTGAGCCCGGCCCGGTGACCTCCTTGACCGCGACCCGACGGTCCAGCAGCTCGTCGTCGGCGAGGTAGACACGACCCATCCCGCCCGCGCCGATCAGCTCGAGCAGGCGGTAGCGGTCGTTGACGAGGTCGTCCATGGGAGTGATACGGAGCGAACCACCGTCCTGGATGGGTCCTTCCATGCTGATCACCACCACATCGGGGCTGCGTCGATGAGCGGTTCGCGCAAAGCGACCTCTGGGTCGACAGTGCGATTGATCAGGCGGTGCATGGTGACGCCGTACTTGTCACTGATGACGTGATCGAACTCGATGTAATGGACATGTCCGGAAGGGTCACGTTCGGAACAGTGCGCAATTGGCAGCCGGTTCCGCTGTGGACAATCGCGGATCCCCGGGGGACGGCACCGCAGGACATTGGTACTGGGCTCCAGGTTGTCGGCCCAAATCGGTACATGGCCGTGCAAAAGCGGGCGCGTATCGTCCATGATCGAGTGTGTCTCGCCGCCCTCGGCGGAGATGGCGAGAACGTGCACGCCGACCATGTGTCCCACGCTAAACCCGAAAGAGTCACTCGACAGTTAGCCTCTTTCGTAACGGTAGCCGAAGTAGGCGCTCGGCAACCATCCGAACACTCTCCGTCGACCACAATGGTCGCGCCATCACCGGATCGGCCCACAGGCTCAACCGTTAAGGCGGAATTGCAGCTCAGGAAGGGCTCGCTCCATGTAGATGGCTATATGGTGAGCGTCGCCGCCGAGAGCCGGTGCCGGGGGCTACCTCGCCCATAGCCCCCGATCCCCCGATTTACGAGGACGGACACGTGTCGATTCCCCGCCGCGGATTGTTAGCCGCCGGCTTAGCCGCAGCCGTTGCCGGCTCCCTGGGTGTCATGTCGACCATCAACGCTGCAGCAGACGAGATTCCCGACGCTCCCGCGGTGGAGGCGTCGGCTGCCGACGCGACGCCTGCGCCTGTCGAGGCCGGTCTGCTTACTCCGCCCCCGCTGCTGCCATGGGGCGAGAAGCCGTCGCCCGTAAAGGTCGGTCAGCCCGGCGCGACGAGCGAGGAACTCGCTGCCGCCGGAGCGGACATCGCGCCCGTCACGAAGAACGATCCGCCCAAGCCGGAAGCCGGATACTTCATCAAGGGCTCCCACCCGAGCAAGCGGAAGGCGCGCCAGAGCAGGTGGAAAGCCAACGACGTCATCCCGCCGGCGACGCCGCTGCTCGCCGACAATCCTCCGCCGAAGCTGCGTGGGGCGAAGTTCCAGTACGCGGGCGCCTTCCAATTCGCGGAGATCGACGGCTCGTATGCGAACCTCGTGATCAGCAAGCCCGAGCTGGACTTCAACGAGGCTCACACCTTGGGCGAGATCGCGCTCGAAAGCCCGGACCAGAAGCAGACGGTCGAGGTGGGTTGGACGGTCGACCCGGGCCTGAACAAGAAGAGCCTCGAGCCGCACTTCTTCGTCTACCACTGGGTTGACAACGAGACGAGCTGCTACAACGGGTGCGGTTGGGTGCAGTACAGCAAGACCGTCGAACCCGGGGACATCCTTCCGACCGGGTCGAAGCGGTTCGGCATTGTGCATTCCGGTACCGCTTGGTGGATTTCGTACGACTCGGAGTGGATCGGCTACTTCCCGGACGGGCTCTGGGGCAACAAGTACAAGAAGGCCGGCCTGGCACAGTGGTTCGGCGAGGTAGCGTCCAGGAACCCCACCCCGTGCTCTGAGATGGGAACGGGCAAGCCGGCGAAGGACGATGGCGCGGCGCGGTTCGGCACCATCTCCCTCGTCAACGGCCCACCGCTGTCACTGTCGATGGACGCAAGCGGCTGGGACGACGACAAGCAGGAAGCCCTCCCAGGGACGTACACCCACGAGTACCTCGGCGACCGCACATTCAGGTATGGCGGCCCCGGCACGGTGAGCGATATCTGTCAGAAACGCTGACAAGGCAAGCGCCCCAATGACGATGCCCGGTCCCCGGCGAGGGGGGACCGGGCATCCCTGCATATGGTGGTCCTCTCGTGGGGATAGTGCCATTTACGGATCGGCTCGAACCGGATCGGCTCGCACGGTGTAGAAGAGTGTGGCCGGACGGATTTGCCGAGCACAGACCAGGACGGGCGATGAAGAGACGGGTGAAACCCGACGAGGAGCTGATGACCGCGCTCTACACGGAGCACTATGCGGTCCTGCTCAGCTTCATCTCGCGTTACGTGCGCGACCGTCACAAGGCGGAGGACCTCGTCCAGGAGACCCTCCTGCGGGCCTGGAAGCACATCGACCACCTGGACACCGACCCCGGCCGCACCCGGTCCTACCTGCTCACCATCGCCCGCAACGTGGTCACCAACGCGTGGCGGGCCGAGCAGCGCCGGCCCCATCTGGTCCAGGACGACGCCGCCGTCAACGCCGTGCCGTCCGCCGACAACGTCGACCAGCTGGTCGAGGGCTGGCTGGTCGCCGAGGCGCGCGTGCGCCTGTCCGCCGAGCACCAGGCGGTCGTCCGGGCCATGTACTACGAGGGGCAGAGCGTCGCGGACGCGGCCCGCAAGCTCGCCGTCCCCGAGGGCACCGTCAAGTCGCGCGCCTATTACGCCGTCCGAGCCTTGCGTACCGCGTTCGAGGAGATGGGGGTGCTGCGATGAGCGAGCGGGCCGAGCATGACGAGCTGCGCCGGCTCCTCGGCGGCTACCTCCTCGGCGGTCTCGACGAGACCGACACCGACCGGCTGGACGCGCACCTGCGCGACTGCGACGACTGCAGGGGCGAGCTGGACGTGCTGGCACCGGTCCCGGAGCTGCTCAAACGGCTGCCCGAGACGGTGCGTGCGAACGGCGGTGAGGCCGTGGCCGGCCCGGCGCTGGCCATCGGCACCCGGCCCAGCCCCGAGCGGATCGAGACCCTGCTGCGCCGGATGCGCGCGGAGAAGTCCCGCAGCCGGCGCGTCGCCCAGATCCGCTGGCTGGCCGCGGCCGCCGTGGTGCTGGTGGCGGTGGCGATCGGCTTCGGTGTGCTGACCGCGGACCGGTCCGACCAGCGCCCGCAGGTGCTCCCGAGCCCCGAGCTGATCACCGCGCAGTTCGAGTCGGCGGCCGGCAGCGGCCTGTCCGGCGAGGCGGTGCTGACGCCCAAGACGTGGGGCGTGTCGGTCGCGCTGGACGTCTCCCGGCTGGAGGGCGAGGGCCCCTTCGTGTGCCAGGTGCGCAACTACGGCGGCCAGGTGGAGCAGGCCGCGGTCTGGGGCCCGACGCCGAGCGGCAACGCCAAGGTGATCGGCGCGAGCTCGATGCAGCTGCGCAACGTCAGCGAGATCTCGGTCGCCGACCGCAAGGGCCACGTGCTGGGTACGGCGCACCTCAACTGACGGTCGCCCGGGACGCGTCCCAGGTCGCGCCCAGCGAGAGGTAGATGTCGACGGCGGTGGGATCGCCGGCGTCCTCCAATGCGGCGGCCATCTCCGGGATCCGGCCGACCGCGCGGTAGTGCTCGGCGGCCGCCCGGGCGTGTGACGTGTCGCCGCTGAGGATCGTCCGGATCCGGGCGCGCGCCGCGTACGCCCGGGCCGGCACCACCTCCGCGGCGGCCTCCTTGGCGCAGATCTCCGACGCCGCACGCACCACCTCGTCGTTGCCCACCGCGACGGCCAGCCGCACGATGTCGGGCAGCCACTGGTGGCGCAGCATCATCGGCGCGTACGACGGCTCCCAGAGCGGCGTCAGCACCGCCAGCGCCTCCGCCGGCCGGCCCTGCTGTTCCAGCATCAACGCCCGCGCCACCAGCAGGAAGTCGCAGCTCTCCCGCTCGGCGCTGGTGGTGGGCAGCTGCGCCTCGGCCGCGTCCAGGTGCGCGTACGCGACGTCGCGCTCCCCGCGGCGGCCGGCGATCAGGGCCGCGACCCCGTGCAGCAGCATCGCCACCGCCGGTGGCTCCCGGGTGCCGTGGAAGGTCACGCCGGGGTCCTCCTCGGTGACCAGGCTGATCTCGGCCAGCGCCTCGTCCCAGCGGCCCAGCCAGTAGTACTGGATGGCCGACGCGATCTGCAGGCTGGCCGGCAGGTCGTACCGCCTGGCCACGTCCGCCGCCGAGTGGATGGTCCGGCCCGCCTCGTCCAGCCGGTCCAGGTTCTGCAGCGAGAAGACCCGGTTGTCGAGCAGGTCGAACAGCAGCGCGGGATCCTCGTCGCCGATGGTCTCGACGGCCCGGTCGATGTGCCCCAGCGCGGCCAGATGGTCGCGCCGGATCGAGTCGATCAGCCACCTGGTCTGCAGCGCGAACGCGGCCTCGTGGGACGTGCCGGCCGCGTCGTGCACCTCGATCGCGGTGTGCTCGGCCTTGTCCAGATCGCTGAGGTCGCCGCGCCGGAAGTTGGCGAGCAGGATCCGATGCCGGGTACGCCAGATCTGCGGGATCGTCTCGTCCTCGACCGCGTCGGTGAGCAGCGAGATCGCCCCGAGCGAGTCGCCGCGGCGGAACCGCATCGCGGCCAGCAGCTGACGCATCTCGGCCCGGTCGGCCGGGTCCGCGGCGACCAGGATCGCCTCGCGGGCCTCGGCCTCGGGATATTCGTCCAGCCGGAACAGCAGCTTCACCGCCGCGACCAGCAGCAACGCCCGCTGCTCGGGGGTCGGCACGTCGGTGGCCAAGGTTTGGCGCAGCAGGTCGCCGGCGATCTGCGCGGCGCGTTTGGTGAGCCGCGACAGGTTGGCGGTGAGCCAGCCGACCACCCACGAGTCGATCACGGTCGGCTCGGCGGCGAGCTGCTCGGCGATCCGGGTCACCGGGGCGCCCGCCGTGGCCAGCGCCTCCGCGGCGTGCCGGCGCAGCGTGGCCCGCAAGGGCGCCGGGATCGCGTCGTAGAGTGCCTGCCGCAGGAACGGGTGCCGGAAGGTCAGGAACTGGCCGGACTCCACCACGACGTGCGCGGCGACCGCCTCGCCGAAGGCCCGGACCAGCAGCACCGGGGAGCGCCCGGTCAGCGCGACGACATCCGAGGCGCCGAACTCCATGCCCAGCAGCGCGGCCAGCCGCAGCACCTCCTGGGTGTCGGCGGACAGCGCGTCCAGGGTGCGTCTGACCGCCGCGAGCAGCGACTCGGGCAGCTGGTCGGCGACCGTACCGTCGATGTCCGCGACCCCGTCGAC